>CAYRIG010000211.1:0-2082 GCA_964424315.1 uncultured Dehalococcoidia bacterium
CAGGGATTTCTGGAGGCACTCTAGCCCTGATTACTGGTATTTATGGACGACTAGTAAATGCTATTAGATGTTTTGATGTTAAAGCTTTTAAATTGGTTTTGAATGGTAAGATTTTAGACTTTATCAGATATGTAGATGGGATTTTTCTTTTATGCTTAGGACTAGGGATAATAGTAAGCATATTTTCTTTTGCTAGAGCCGTTGATTATATGTTGGATAATCAACCGTTATTGCTGTTTTCTTTTTTTTCAGGAGTAATAGCGGCTTCTTCAATAGTAATTATAAGAAAAATTCGACAATGGCCTTTATCAAATTATTTTTCGATTTTGCTTGGTGTGATTGTCGCATTGCTATTAAGCGGCTTAAATGAATACACTACCCCCAACACTTCAGTTTATGTTTTTCTGGCAGGAATTATAGGTGCAGGTGCAATGTTATTGCCTGGTATATCGGGCAGTTTTATTCTTTTGTTGGTAGGTAAATATTCGTATATGATAAATGCGGTCAAAGAACTTGATTTAGCTGTGTTATTCGTATTTGGATTAGGTTATTTTGTTGGGGTTTTATCTTTTGCCAAATTATTGAGTTGGGTGTTAAAACGCCATTTCCAAATTTCCCTTTTATTTTTGACAGGATTGATGTTGGGTTCGTTCAACAAAATATGGCCTTGGAGAATTGTTGAAAACGATGATAGTGGAGTAGGGAATGACTTATATAGCAGAAGTGTTTTACCTTGGGAGTACGAGAACCTATCGAATTCTGACCCGCAAATTATAATATCGATTGCAATCATTATCTCGGGTTTCGCCTTGGTTATATTGATGCATTGGATAACTTCTAAATATAGCAGTAGTAAATCAGAGGCTTATTTCACAAAGAGATCTTAAATTAGCAGTGTTACAGGAGAATATGAATGATTATAGATGGACACAGTTATTGTCTTCCTCAAATGGACACGAAAGTCGGATATCCTACATTAGAACATAAGATGAAGTTACTTCAATCTGAATTAGGCGGTCATAGCCAACCTGTTTGGGATATATCTGACAGGAAAAGGACTGATAATTCTACGTTGATAGATCAGAAGACAGGAGATTTGAGAGATGTGGAATGGACAAGAGTTAACGGTGGCTTAGCTTGGAAAATTGATGGCCAAACCTATACTAAACAATACGTTCCTCCAATGTTGCATAATCTTGAATGTCCACCCGAAGTTTTAATTAGAGAGATGGATTATGCTGAGGTTGATGTGGGCCTATTACACACATATCCAATGATAGGTACTCCAAAATTTCTAAATGATTATTTAAATAAAGCAGTACAAAAATTTCCTGAAAGATTATATCGATTGATTTCTATCAGAGAAGGAGATTTGATTGCAGATGTAGATAAAGTAATTCAAATGATAGATGAAGAAAGGAGATTAGGAGGGGTTTCTGGATTACAGTTCATTCCTGGTTTTTATTATCAATCACTTGATGATTCTAGTCCAGACACTTGGGACAGTGAGGCATTAAGGCCGTTTTGGGATGCCATTTACAAGATGAATTTGCCTATTTATTTTACCTTAATTGGTGGAAGGGGCAGTAAAATTTACGAAAGGTCTTGGATGGATAGCTATTTGGCCGAGCAAAAAGTTTTACTTGGATGGTTAAATCGATATCCAGGATTAAACGTAGTGGTAACACATGGTTTGCCATGGACTGCTTACCTAGAAAATGGACAAATAAAATTTCCTGAAGAAATATGGGATATTTTCAAGTCTCCCAATTGCCATTTGCAAATTTTAATTCCAATACAAATGGGGGCAAGGTGGGAATACCCATGGAAAGAATCTGAGCCCATTATAAAAAAAGCTGTTGAGCGTATAGGAGCCAACAGAATAATTTGGGGAACAGATATGCCTATGGTGGCTAGGTTCTGTACTTATAAGCAAGCATTGGACCAATTTAGAGTACATTGCGATTTTTTGAGTGATGCCGAGCGCAAGGATATTATTGGAGGAACAGCTGCAAGGGTAATGGGTATTACTAATTAGAATCGCCTAGATTTTTTGTATCATTATTTTTGAATAAAAAAGTG
>CAYRIG010000211.1:2182-3469 GCA_964424315.1 uncultured Dehalococcoidia bacterium
AATGATTCCTAGTTCAATGGTAAATCCTGGTTTAATGGATAGATTGAAAGGGTTTTCTCTCAAAACCTTGATAGAGAATACTGAAGTACCAATTATAGTTTATGAAAACGATGATTCGGTTTACATAGAGAACAGTTTATCTAAAGTAGTAACTGGATAAATCAGGAGAAATTGTGTTAGCTAAATAAAAAAGACACCCAATATTCAACGCTGGGTGTCTTTTTTAATACTTAAACTAAATCTATGATAAGTTTTTTAGCCTGATTAGATTAATCCCAACTGCAATGTTGATAAGCATCCATAACATAAAGAGAGGATCAGCATTTATATTCGCAAAGTTGAGAATTCCTGTTATTAGCATTATTACTGCAAATAAGCCAGCTATGGTTTTACTGATAACATCATTTGATTGTAAAAATGAAGCTATACCTATAAAGACCAAACTCAAGCTAACGAATGTCCATGAAAAGCTTGGTTCGGCACCATTAAGATATTCACCGACTGCACCTACGATTAGAGCATTATCGAAATCTTTATCTGCCCAAGCGTCCGCTGCGGCGAAGTTGAATTCCATTCCTAGCATAAAACCGGCAGCAGCTACAGGTATTGTTATAGACGCTATTGTAGCAAGCAGGGCACCTTTCTTACCCTCACCTTGTAATGACCGAGCCCAAAGGGTAAAGCCAAGCATCATCGCTAACATAGAGCCTCCGGCAAGGGTAGCAACTAACACGGTAAGGGAAATGTTGTCCATCCCTGATTCAATGTTTGCACGTACGAGTTCTGCACCTATAGCACCTTCTGGTGCACCTTCACCGATAAGTGCCGGCCATATAAAAAACCATGTTGCCATCATTAATATTGGCCCAATTGCAATTAAATAGCCTGATAAACTTTTAGCGTTCATAAGTCTAATACCTCCACAATATTTAATCTTAGACAAAGAAATTGATCTTTACATCTGACAAAGATTATTAATCATGTGTATAGATTATAAAAGTAGAAATTAGTGCTTATAAAAGCAGATTTATAAAATTATATATATTTTAAGTTATAAACTTGTTTATAGCTCTCCAACAAGTTTGAGGGCATTTTTGTACATTATTTTGTCTGAAACTTCTGATGGCAGGTCGAGTGTATTTAAGTGGTTCATTAACAGTGTGTCGTAAATATCTCTAGCGAACAATAACTTGTCCGAATTTTCAATAATATATTGTTTGCCAAATTCATGGTCTCGCGAGATTGCATTAAGTCCTGAGGTTGCTGACAGATCAGCATACAGATTAG
>CAYRIG010000212.1:0-3462 GCA_964424315.1 uncultured Dehalococcoidia bacterium
AAAATCATGATTGCTTTTTTCTTTTGAGTGCTATTATTCCCATAATTAAACCAATAATTAGAAGAAGCAATAAACCAAATATTTCTGCGTGAATAATCATTTCCTAAAGCCCTTTATATATAGAATTCATTTTAATCTAAAATTAATAGGTATTGAAATCCACACCCCAACTGATTTCTCCCTTGCTTTTGCGGGTTTAAATCTTGTCTTTCTGATAGCTTCAATAGCTGCTTCGTCCAATCCGGTATTTGGGATACCTTTTAAAATGGTCGTTTCTTTTACCCGACCTTTTTTATCAACGAAGACTTGTACAATAATAGTTCCTTCAATTCCAGCTTCCTGGGCAATCTCGGGATATTTTGGACGAATAGGCGTAAGGGGTTTAGGTGGATCATCATATGGTATAAATTTTACTCGAGGTTCTTTTTCTTTAATTTCTTTTTCAGGAATAATTTTTGAAGGATTCATTGAAGATTGCAAAGATTCTAAATCTTTTTCTAATTGATGAATCTCATCTTCTATTTCCTTTTCTTCATTAGAAAACAAATTATCTAAACCAAACATATTTTCTAATTGATTTTTAAAAGAAGGATAAGTAATCATCATTATACTATCAGCCTTTACATCAATTACTCCATACTTACTTTTTAGTTTTATTCCTTCTTTGTTTAGAGAGATAAGTTCTCCAGTCATCATCTGACCATCTGTGGTTAGAACTCCATACTCTTGAGCAGTAATTGATGTGAAACACAATATTGATGTAATTAGTAATATTTTCATCATTTGCTTAAATCCTTTGGGTGGGGGTCATTATTTGTCTAAACCTAACAACCCATATTTTCTCCATGCTGTTTTTCTCATGCCATTTATTTCTTTTATATCAAACTCAGATAGTAATTGTTCGATTGTTTTGCGTTGATTGACTATTTTATCTAGTTAATAAATCCAAAAATCTTTAAAGCAACTGCGCCTGCTATCAAAATATTTGCTCCTATCGCAAAATATAAATACAGTTGATTCTGTTTAGCTGTTTCTTCATTTTGTTTAAAAAGATCTTTTATTTTCACTTCGAGTTTTTTCAAATCATCATTCAAACCATCAATATTTTTACCCATAGTCTTCGTCTTATCTGATAGATCTTTTTTTACTGAGGTTAATTGTTTATTGATTTTTTCTATTTCCGACTGAATATCATATTCACCTATTACTTGCACTAAGGCTGATCCCTGCTCAACGAATTCACCTATATTTTTTATAACAGTTTCACTCATCTGAATGACTGCATCTGCTTTTTGCTTTGTTGAGTCCAACATCTTGGCAGCAGATTTCATTTTTGATAATTCTTCTGAAATAGTGGTTATTGTTTTTTCAGCTTCCAAGATTTTATCTATATCAGCCATAATATACTCCTTACTGGTTTAGTGATTTATAAAATGAATTGTCTAAAACTGTCTTGTAGGAATTAGATAATAATACAGTAGTAAGATTTTGAATGGTTTGTTCATTTAATCCATGCCTGTTATCAGATAAAACTGCTCTTACAAAATCCTGTGAGGCATGGGCTTTCAATATTCCTACTACTACTTCATCTGCAATAGATTTCCTGAATTCAGTTAAATCAGAAATCATAATCAAAAACAGCCTGTTTGAAATTTCCTTATCTTTATATTTGAGTAATTTTTTTACGAACCTGTTTATTTCAAATAAAACACTCTCGTCAACTTCAATTACGCTTCTAGACCGCGCGACGACAGATAACATCATGAGAGCAAAATTATCAGGATCTTCATCCAGCATTCTTCTGACCGTTCCAACCAGTCTCCTAGACTCTTCATGATCTTCTATTCCATTAATAATTTCCTCGATGCTTTCCATGCCAATATCATCAAACGGTTTATTGACCCATCCCCGCAACTCTTCTGTGAACTCTGATTCCTGCAGATAATTGAGAATACTTTCTTTGAATTGTTCGTTATTTTGAAAATTGTTACAAATATCTGCCATGGTCAGCATTGCGCGTTTTCGTTTGCTCACAAGTTCATCATAGACAAAATCAACCATACGGCTAATTGAATCTTTGATTGCGCTTTCTAGGTCATCTGTTTCCAAGCCCTCTGCAATAGTCTCTGCAAATTCGGTGAATTTATAGCGTAATAGAAAATTCTTAAGATTTAATTGAATATCTTCTGGAGTGAAACTTTTGAGTCTCAGATTAAAGCATCGGTGCTGCCAATCAACATCATAATCGGAAACAATACCAAGCTGAACTAGGCGGAATATTGATTTTTCTTTATCGGATTTTTCCTCTCCAGCAAAATTAATTACTGCAGTATTCGTGCTTCCCGATGGTAAACCGGCAATTTTTGGTAATAGTTCGGATTGCCAAATATTATAAATATTTTCTTTTTCTGTTTCCCGGTTTTTATAACTCTGGAATAGCAACCAAAATTGGTGGAGCAAATCACCTTTGTCGTTCCATGCAACCTGTTTCATTATTTTCAATGCTTCTTCATGATCAGGGCTGTCGACAATTTGCTCAATTAACTCATAGTTATCGTGGCTATATATGACATATGATATAGCAGAACCCTTAATTCCATTTCTTCCGGCACGTCCAGCCTCTTGGTAAAAAGCCTCCACAGAGTGGGGTATTGAGTAGTGTATTGTGTAGGCAATGTTGGGTTTATCTATTCCCATCCCAAATGCATTGGTCGCAACAATTTCTTGAATTCTATTTTTTTTAAAATCATTCTGAATCTGAATTTTATGCTGCACTTCTGCTTGACCGGTAAACCAATTATTGTGCCCCCTTTTATATGCAACTTTGGGTGCGCCTATGTTTGATGTTTGTCCAGCGTGCATAGCAAAAATAATTCCACAGTTTGTTTTATCGCCTTTAAGCTCAAAAAATGTTTGCGGGTTCTTTTGAAAATCCCTAGGAAGTCGATCAATTATAATTTGTAACTCCGCTGCCTTATCTCTTGCAGGTACGCTGGTGACTTTAAATGAGATTTCTTCTCTGTCAAAAGAACGGGGCAGTATCACAGCTTCCTCTTCTTTTATCTCCAACTCGATTTGAATATCCGTTAGTACAGCAAAGGAGGCTGTACCCGTTAAACCAACAATAGGTGGCGGAGCATCGCCATCCACCGAGCAGTATTTATTTATATTTAACCCAAGATGAAGGTATGAAGGTCTAAAGTCATGTCCCCACTCTGATACACAGTGTACCTCGTCAATTACTGCTAGTGAAATTGGAAATTTTGCAACTAATGCTTTCAGTTGACTTCTAAAGTTTTCCATTTGCATGCGTTCAGGTGCGACAAAGACATAGTAATAAGATCCTTTGGCAACCTCTTGAAGCGCATTCTCTCTTTCGCTGGCATCAAGTAAACTTGATATATATCCTGCCCTGTCAAAGCCCATCTGATTAAGATTTGCGACTTGATCATTTATCAACGC
>CAYRIG010000213.1:0-3447 GCA_964424315.1 uncultured Dehalococcoidia bacterium
CAATGTCAAGAGCACGTTTTGACAAGATAGTACTTCGTTCAGCAATACGCACGAGAACAACAGTGTCACTTCGCAACGCCGCCCCAATATGTGAATTTATGTCTTTCCAATCTAAATGACCATGCTCTGCATCAATGACGACCCAATCCAGTCCAAGAGCGACGGCTATTTCAGTGATTGAAGCAGATTCAAGAGTCACCCACAATCCGTAAATTGGTTCATTTTGATTCAGTTTCTGACGTAGTTTTTGAAGAGCTTTGACTTTCATTGAGGTCCTTTTTTCTTTATTTTTAGTCCTTTTTTCTTTATTTTTAGCGCTTGATAAACGATACCAATACGACTATCATTATTATTGGTATGTTAATATGAATATTATTTTATCATATTAACTTACCAAAACAAATTTTTAATAGGGGGAATACTATGTTACTAAAAAAAATAATAGCAACTGGACTTTTAAGTCTAGCTCTGCTTTTTAGTCTGTCTCTAACAGGCACAGCTTCAGCCGCTCAGGTAGTGGTTGGCTACGCTGCACCTTCACTCGACGGCGGACAGAAGCAAATTTTTGATGGCTTTCGGGTCCCAGCAGAAGCAAAAGGCTGGAAGGTTTTGTCTGTTACTTCAGGGGGAGATGCTCAAAAGCAAATCAATGACATTAATGACTTTATAACTCAAGGTGTTGATGCAATTGTAGCTGTTCCAGACGATAGCGCTGGAGTTTGTGTTGCAGTGCAAGCTGCAAATGAAGCAGGCATACCTTTTTATACGATCGATAGATCAGCAGTTGGTTGCCAAGTTGAAATGACTGTCCTAGCTGATAACCATCTAGGCGGAAATCAATCTGGTAATGCTGTTGTTGCTCATCTAACAAAAAAATATGGGGAGCCTAAAGGAACAGTTTTACATATTACTGGTAACTTAGCACAAAACGTTGCACAGTTAAGAAAGGGAGGATTTGATGAAATTATAAATCAACATCCTAACATTGAACAGATTACCAAAGAAGGTAGTTGGAAAGCTGATAAAGGAGTTCAAATAGTTCGTGACGTTTTATCAACTCGAGATGTTGATGCAATTTATATGCATTCTGACTGTGTTTACTCTGAGAGTACTGTTCAAACTCTAAAAGAGCTAGATCAATACGCACCTAGGGGCGAAGAAGGTCATATCTTTATTGCAGCAATTGACGGTTGTAGCGGCAATTTAGCTTTAATCCGAGAAGGATCAACTGATCAAGCTTCAGGTCAACCAATTCCAGACTTTGGAAGTATGGTTGTCGAATACATCCAAAAAAAATTGAATGGCGAAGCAATTGAGGAAGGTCAAGTTGTTCAAGAAGGAGCATTATGGTCTCCAGCTCAGCTTAAAATGACTGATGTTGGCTTTCAGCTTTTCTTAAGTACGACTGATATTTCTATAGACAATATAGACAATCCTGGACTTTGGGGTAACCAATAGTTAGGATTGCATGGCATGATGGTTAGTGTCATAGAAAAGTAAATTTTGGAGGGGGTTAATTTCCTTTATCCCCTTCCAAACTCTAACTCCAAATATTATAGAATATAATTTTAATGTGATTACTAGATTATGGTAGGAAGTATGGAAATTCTCGAATTGAAGAATATTTCGAAGAACTTCGGTGCAATCCATGCCTTACAAGGCATAGATTTGGCGATTACACCGGGAGAAGCAGTTGGTCTAATGGGTGATAACGGAGCGGGTAAATCGACACTTGTGAAAATTGTCGCTGGTAACTTTTCTCCTACAAATGGAGAAATTCTTGTTGCAGGCAAAAAAACCTCCTTTTCTAATCCACTTGATGCCAGAAATCACGGGATCGAAATCGTCTATCAGGATCTCGCACTGTGCAACAACCTGACAGCCTCTTCGAATGTATTTTTAGGGCGGGAACTGACTTCAGGTTTTGGCTTTTTTTCGAGGCTGAAACATTCTGCAATGAATGATCGTGCAGGCGATTTGTTTGAAGAGTTGAAGTCGGAAACGCGACCAAAAGATCTGGTGGAACGGATGTCCGGCGGCCAGCGACAGGCAGTTGCGCTCGCTCGTACGCGTCTGTCGGATCCAAAGCTTGTCTTGTTAGATGAACCCACCGCAGCGATTTCAATCCGCCAAGTAGCTGAAATTCTAGCAAGAATTAAACAACTAAAAGAAACAGGCCATGCCGTAATCTTGGTGAGTCATCGAATGCAAGATGTTTTTGAGGTTTGTGACCGTGTCATAGTACTGCGACGTGGGAACAAAATCGCAGATAAACCAATCCTCAAAACAAGCCGGGAAGAAGTTACTGGATTAATAACTGGAGCAGTAGAAACAGCATGAATTATTTAAACCCAAAACAAGTCATTAACAATTAATTAGGGAAAAGTAATGTCTAAATATGATCGTTTGTTATTTCTGATAGACCACTTAATTTGGGCTATATTAATAATTGTATTTGTATTTTTTATATTTCAATCTGAGCACTTTCTTACTGAACGCAATATTTCCAATATTATGGCTGCTGCTGCTGTATTAGGTGTGCTAGTGGCGGGTCAAACTTTTGTTTTGATAAGCGGAAACTTTGATCTATCTACAGAATCCACGTTGGGAATGGCAGCTCTATTCGGTATTTGGATGATTGTGCCTGCAGGGGTACCAACGAATGGAAATGGAATTCTTATGAATCCTTACCTGTCAATCATATTAACTTTATCTATGGGGGCTGCAATAGGCTACGCTATTGGCTGTTTGATAACACATGGCAAAATGCATAATTTCATCGTTACCCTGGCATCACTGATTATTATCAGGGGTTTAATGATGGCCTTTACTGAGGGCGCTCCGGTAAGCGGCTTCAACAACCCAAGGGCTGATGTTTTCTACTGGCTTGGTCATGAAAAAGCTTTCAAGGTTCCGGGTTTTGGAAACATTTTCGTCGCAGTCATTGCAACAGGATTAATTTACTTTATTTGTCATTTAATTCTGAAACACCACAAATTTGGTCGAGAACTTTATGCAATAGGTGGTAACCGAGAAGCTGCTGCAGCATTAGGTATAAACGTCGATAGGCGAATAAGGCAAGTGTACCTCTTAAGTGGGTTACTGGCTGCCTTGGCCGGCTGGATGTTAGCAGGAAGAGTAGTATCGGTGCAAAGCAATCTCGGTGAAGGTTTCATATTTACAGTTTTCGCGGGGGCCGTCATAGGCGGTGTAAGCCTTCAGGGTGGTCGGGGCACCATGTTAGGTGCGCTAGGCGGTGTTTTGCTGCTTTCAACCATTGATCGTGGACTAAATTTAATGCACGTTTCTGTCTTTTGGATAAAGGTCATCCAAGGTACGATAATTCTAATAGCTATGCTTCTTGATGCACAACGTGTCCGTCTTCGAGAACTTAGCAACATAGCAACCAGTGAAAAAAAACTATGAATACAAATTATTCAATTTAAT
>CAYRIG010000214.1:0-3422 GCA_964424315.1 uncultured Dehalococcoidia bacterium
TTTGACTATAATTTAATATTTTTTAAGAAATTCAAATAAAAATTTACAGGCGAAATTTTTATTACGTATTATACAATTTAAATATAGACGTTTTTAAAACTTTTAGTATTAATTCTATTAATAACGCCTCTATTCCAATATTTCACTTTTATTTTTAACAAATTACGTTACGATTAATGAGGTTTTACAACACACTGTTTATCTTTTTTGCCTTGGCAAGTGCCGCTCTAAAAGTT
Organism: uncultured Dehalococcoidia bacterium; assembly: GCA_964424315.1. Lineage (GTDB taxonomy): Bacteria > Chloroflexota > Dehalococcoidia > Lucifugimonadales > OSU-TB39 > OSU-TB39. The sequence goes on from CAYRIG010000214.1 coordinate 237, forward strand.
CCATCATTTATCTCATCAAATATGGTTCTCTAACGGGCTCCTCATAAGGCAACAATTTGGGGAAAGGATGCTACCCCGAATACATATGTGACTGTGACTTTGAGTGATGGGAAAGAAGTGGTTCGGAACTATAATGTTAAGTCAGATGAAGAGGGGAACTGGATGTGCTATTTGGATGCTTAACAAGCTGGAACTGATTATGAAATAACAATTACGAATAATCTTGATAAAATCACCCTGAAGAATATAGCATTTGGTGATGTTTTCCTTTGCACTGGACAACCAAAAGACGTTTTCAAAGAGGTTCAAACAATTGTGCATGATTAACCAAATCTTCGGATAGCTGCCAGAATGACTATTAATAGGAACAATAATTAGAATAAAACTAAAACGGTGAACAATCATTTCAAATCTGGATACGTCTGGTTGTTAAGTTCCTTGACAATAAAGCCTCCAAATAATGAAACAACTATTTTACTTTAGTTTTCAGATGTTTGCTATAATTTTGGTTTAAATCTTCAGAAGGAACTTGGTATCCCAATTGGTCTCGTGGCAAGCGAATATAGTGGAGAAGCTATTCAAACGTTTTCAAGTCCCGATGCTCTAGTTGATCAAACATGTGGAGGTATTCTAACTCTAAAATCAAGTAATTTGAGAAGGAAACTACAACTAGTTCCAAATTTGGAGAGCTCGCTGCTTTGGTACTCAATGATCTATCCATTAACTAAAATGAGATTCACAGGAGCTATTTGGTAGCAATCGAAGTTGGATGAAAGTCATCAAGATAGTTATGCCTGTAGATTCCCTGCAATGATCACTGACTGGAGAAAAAAATTCAATCTTCCGAATCTTAGTTTCTTCTTTGTCCAACTCTCTACAGATCAAAACGATTATTCACTGATTCAAGATGCACAGGTCTAAGCTTTAAAACTACCTAAAGTTGGATATGCTATATCGATTGACTTAGGAGATTCTTAATCCCAGTATAGATATGTCCAATACAAACAAAATCTCGAAATCGGACGAAGACTTTCCCTCTCCTGCTTAAACATCCAATATGAACAAGATATCATTTTTACTGGTCCTCTGGTTGAATCCATAAAACTTCTAACCCCGAAATCTGTTGAAATAAAGTTCACGAAGCTAACTTCTTAAGGCCTTCATGCTGAAGGAACTGCTGCATGCGTCAAATGCTGTCAGTAATCTCCTTTCATCGTAATGACTGAGTCAGGGATATCAGTTCATACAAAGAATTTTAAGATTAATGGGGAAACAGTGGTTGTGGAGCTAGGTGAAAGAGTTTATGGAAGTAAGTTTATGCTGAGTTATAACTAGGAAAGATCACCTTAATGCTCTCTTTACAATGGAAAAGGTGGACCTTATGACCATCAAGGACTATCAGCCCCTCCATTCAAACTTGAAGTTATTCAAGACCAAGAAAAACTCGAAGAATAATATGCCAAAACCATCATGTTTATGTGAAAAACTACTATAGATTGATATTGATGTTTGTTATCTTTCTAAGAAATAAATTTTATATGTTTACATAAAATTTTTAAATTTATATTTTAAAGTAATTCATCAAATTCATCAATGCTAAACACCATTAACCAAAAATGGGATAAAGATCTCATCAACATCTTCACGACTGAATTACAAATGATTTCCCACACAGGATATCAATTGTATCTTTCCAGCTTCATTCATGGTTTTCAATCCAAACGCATCAGATTTGTAAATTTCTTGATCTTCCATGAGGATAAGCTTTCCGTTTCTGTCCAATGAGCCAAATTGGGAGGTTTCTTTTGGATGGATCATTGTGTCTTCAGTGAATTTCACAAGCATAATGCCGTTCATATTGGTAAATCGATCTTTATTGCTGGCATAATTCTGATGTTACTGCTCGTTATTTAAAGCAGGTAAGAAAACAGACTTCTTTAGGTAATCGTTCATATCTCTAGGGTTTCTGAAGTAGCCGGCAGGACCCACAAACCATTATGCTGGTATGGTGTACACTAAGAAATCGATCATATCATTAATTCCATCACAAATGATCCCATTAAAACAATGCGGCATCTTATCCGTACCCATATGAGGACCTCCAAGTGTCAATAAGTTGTTGACATATTAGTTTGTATCACACGATTCTGCTATATACCTAGCAATAAGTCCACCTTAAGAAAGCCCCACAACATTGAATCTTGTGTTCTGGAATTGGGGGTTCTCTTTGATCTTCTTGCAAGCTTTTTTTGCTTAGGTTTCGAAATCTCTGAACCATGAAGATAACGTCTGCGAAAATCCAATTCGGATACATTAGGCATAGGCACCTGTTCCTGTTGCAATTCTTTTTGTTAGTCCAATCATTCCTGGGTATATGCAATCATCTCCAAGACCAGGGAAAATTGCTGTTGGATAAGCTTTTGCTGCTGAGCTGAGACTTAATGCTAAGAATAAACAAAGTACTTTTGCAAACATTTTAATTAATTTATGAAGTAAGTAAAATTATAATAATTATTTTTAAATCAGAATAATATTCAAATTTTTCAATAAATTCATTATCTTTAAACACTCTTCTCGAGTAATTCCTCAATTTCATTTTTCATCTCCTTACCTTTATCAGTTGGCAATACCTCTTCTTCAACTGGTACCACCTATTTCCACTGAATAAATCCAGCCATCGTCATATTATAATTCGTCGTAAAGTACTCCTGAACTTCGTAGAATTAGGAATCATCAACAATTGATGGAAGAAAGCCCCCTTTGAATGGCTTATAAAGATCCCAGGTGCACCCAGCATCCTTGCAATTACCAGTTTCACTAAAATCAGGTGAATCTTCCCTACCACTAGTGTAAAGTTATGGGGAAATATAATCAAGGTTTTTATCTGCAACCCAAGCGTTAACATAATCAACTGCATCCTAAGACGTATTTGTTGCATACGGAGCAGAATGGGAAGTTGTGACAACAGTTGTGAGATTTAGTGATTTCGCTTTGGCAAATAGCTAGGAGAACATTGGGATTACATCAACTGACTGGCCATCAACTTCTTCAACGTCAAAGACTATTCCGCTGTAGTTAAAAGCGGCAATTTTGTCCATGTTTGCGAGCATAATTCCCATGAGGTATTCATCAAACACACCAGCTGAATTTCCCCCTCCAATAGATATCCAAGGTCCTGGATCACCT
>CAYRIG010000215.1:0-3413 GCA_964424315.1 uncultured Dehalococcoidia bacterium
CCCACTTCATGGCCAGAATACCCTATCGGAGTAGGTAACATTTTTGAAAGGGTTTCTATTACTCGTAGGTTGAGTTCTTCTGGTTTGGCTGGGTAGGTGCTTGTGCTATGAAGGAGGATCAAGTTTTCTGTACCTAAAACTTCAACGGCATGTTCGATTTCATTCATATCGCTCATTCCTGTGGAAAGAATAATGGGCTTACCATATTTTCTGTGGTGTCGTAATAAATTATCGTCTGTAAGAGAAGCCGAAGCAATCTTATACGCTGGAGGGTTGAACTGTTGAATGAAGTCGACGGAGTCTTCGTCCCAGCAAGAAGCAAACCAGTCAATACCTTTATTTTTGCAATAGCGGTCGATTTCCTTAAAATCATCCAGGCCAAACTCTAGACCCCATTTAAGATCACCATTTGTTACACCAAAAGGGTTTTCTCTGGGACGAGCAAGGTCTTCAGGTGTGTATACTATATCAATAGTTCTTTTTTGAAACTTGACTGCGTCACACCCGGAATCAACAGCTACATCAATGATCTTTTTAGCGATATCTAACGAACCGTTATGGTTAATTCCTATTTCAGCGACGATATAACATGGTTGCTTAGGACCGATAATTTTATTTCCAATTTTTACTAGACTGTTCATTGGGTAATTTGTTTATTTGAATGATGGGTAATTTGTTTATTTGAATGACAATAAAGATGGGAGCTTATTACAAAAAAAACTGCTATGCCTTTGAAATGAAAGAGATGAGCGAGTCTATCACAATGGCGCGGATTAGTGGAAATATTTTTCATTAATACTCTAATCAATTGAAAAGCAATTCAGATTGTTATCTAACTTAAAGTAGGCATTGGCTGCTTATTTTTATTGTAGGATGAACAGGTAAAAGGGAGAGCAATAATAAAGTAAAGCATCATAACCACTTCTTCATCATAAAAGTTGTTTTCAAAAACACCTCCAACAAGAAAGGCCATTAAAGCTGCTGCGCTGGCATAAAATACCCAGTGGTTTTCACTTAAGGATTCTGAATTTCTAAGTTTAAGACGAATTTGATTGAAAAATGCCATCCAAATCCAAACCCAAGCAGTTAAGCCTAAAAGTCCAGTGTCAATGGCTAATTGCACAAAATTGTTATGCATGCCCCTATATTTGGCTAAGTAGCCTTTAGGGTCGGGGTAGGATTTATGTACTTGGTCTACACATTTAAAACCACAACCCGTTAATAAGTGATCCTTAAAAATCATTATTCCGCTTTTCCATAGGTTTGTTCGCATTTGAAAAGTGCCATTTTCTACTAAATCTTGAGAATCTTCTTTTTGGTTAAAGCCGCTTTCCAAAACCATATCGTGTAGTCGATGTTTGACAATGGCTGGTGAGGCATATATGAAACATATCATTAGAACTGCAAGAACTAGCAAATATAGCTTACGCCAATTCCATATGAGATAAATCAAGCCGATTAAAAAACCAAGCCAAGATTGCCGTGTAAGAGTAAGGATAAGACATATTGAAATAATTAGGAATGATAGTAGTAGCCAATGTTCTCGGCGGTTTTGAAAAATCCAACGGCTGGCCACAACCAAGCCCACCATCATTAAAATTCCAGCAAATGTCATATAAATACTGAATGTCCCCTCTACACGAGTCTGGGGGTTTAGGACCCCAGCTTCCCAAGATTGATATGCTCCAAATAAGGCGGCTAGGGTGCTTGAGAAGATAAGCAAAGTCACTATGGTATTCCTTTTTTTTAATGTTTCAATACTGTTGATAACCCAGAAAAATACCAATATAAGGAGTAATTTCTTAAGAGAAGGGAAACTATATTCCATATTATGAGCTGTGATTACTGAAATAAAACAAGCTATAATATAAGCTGTTATTGGCGTGACTAAAGGCCAATTTTGTGATGCCCAAGTTTTAGTGATTTTAACTTTTGCCAACCAAGTCAGAACACCCAGAGCTAATGCAATTTGCGTGACGCTAATAGAAAACTGGGATGCTAGGGTAAAAAGTAGTAGAAAAAAAAAGTTGACGGTGTCAAGAGCTCGAGATCTACTGTCAATATGAGGATTCTTTGTCATAAAATAATTTGTTTTGGCGAGTGAGAAACCCTCTTAGTTCCTCAAAGCAGCAATACGGCTGTTGTAATTGGTAAATGTTTCAAAAAATCAAGGTTTTATCATTATCAGCACTACGAACTGCGGCATTTGGTTTTTGTAAAGAACTTGGTTGGCGGCCACTATCGATAAAGAGGCCAAATGAAGATAATCGCTGTTTCCTCAAAGTAACCAGACCAAATAACTCTGGTAAAAGAGCGTTTTTCAAGTTACTAGCTTGAAGGAATCTAATCATGTTTTAGTGATAGAGTCAATTAAATAGGATATATGCATTTGATAGTTACTTTTGAGACGTTTAATTCTAAATTAAGTACATTGTGAGTGGAATTACATTTCAGTTAAGAAAATTATGCAGGTGGACGCTAATTAGTTATTATCTGATTATTTCCTAAAAACGACTATGATTTCTAAATTTTTTAACTTGGAGAAGAAGCTTTCGGATCAACTATTTCTATTAAAGAAACTTGGGCTATCTGCAGTAAAAGCAGAATTCGAAGCTGAGGGAGCATCCTTTCGCGACTTATTGCGGCTAAGGCGCTTTACAGCTGAGCAAGGCATTCCTTTATATCTTAAGATTGGGGGCGTTGAAGCCCTTCGAGATCTTAAGGATGCGCTCGACCTTGGAGTGGATGGAGTGATTGCACCTATGGTGGAAAGTCCATTTGGAGTTGTTAAATTTGCAGAAGCTGTAGATTCTATCTTTGGTGGTCGAAGGATATTTAGGTCAATTAACATTGAAACACGAGAAGCCATCCAGCAGATTGATGATATTCTAGAGGTGGCTCGTGGTAAAGTCGACAATGTTACCATTGGACGTACGGATCTAAGTCGGTCGTATTTTGATTCTGTAATTGAACCGAACAGTCCATTTATTTTTGATCTCATTGAACGACTGAGTTATAAAGTTCAGTCAGCTGAATTGGCTTTGACAGTTGGAGGTAGCTTAACTTCTGAGAGCATCCGCCTTTTCGCAGAGCGTAAAAAGTATTTAGGCAATCGTATTTCTAGTATAGAAACGAGAAAAACAGTTTTTGTTGCTGATCAGATGATAGAAAATGAGACTATCCTAAAGGAGTCCCTCCGGTTTGAGGAGATTTACCTTCTCTTCAAATTAGAATGTGAAGCTTGGCTTTCACGAGCCGATCGAGATCGACTGGCTAAGCTAAAAACGAGAATCTAATTTCCTTTACAATTCAGTTGTTTTGTATTGAAAAAAGCTGATAGGTGCTTAATAGCTGCGCGGCCCATGGCATCCACAGCTTCCAGGGCGTTTCCGCCAATATGAGGAGTGACCATG
>CAYRIG010000216.1:0-3408 GCA_964424315.1 uncultured Dehalococcoidia bacterium
AACTGCCTTTAAATGCTTGAGGTGCTACTACGATTTTCATATATAATTTACCTGTTCGTTGTAAGCTTACCTGATTATACAATATTGTTATAGTTGAAAATACATTGTGAGCTACAGCCATTAATTCTTTTAATCAGACAAAATATAGGGGTATGAGTAAATGAGTCAAAATGTGAAAAATCTTGAAGAATTAAAAACATCGATTATAGAAAATATAGATGATCATGCCAATGACGCTATTAATATTGCAAAGCAGATTTTAAAAAGTCCTGAGCCAGGATTTAGAGAATATAAAACTAGCGAAATAGTTAAAAATGAATTTGAAAAAATCGGATTGAGGTATGAGGCAAATATAGCATTGACTGGAGTTAAGGCTAAATTAACGACAAGTAAACCTGGTCCAAGTATAGCTGTGATAGGAGAATTAGATTCTTTAATAGTTAAAGGTCATGAATTTGCAGATCCAGAAACACTTGCCGCTCATGCTTGTGGGCACCATTGTCAAATTGCCATGATGTTAGCTGTTGCAAGATGTTTTTCATCTTCAAATATTCTTGAATCCTTGAGTGGTTCGATCATATTTATAGCTGTACCTGCAGAAGAATATATAGAAATAGAATTCAGAAATGAATTGATGAAAGCTGGAAAATTAGAATTTCTTGGTGGTAAACCTGAATTTGTTAGGGTAGGAGCGTTGGATGATGTTGATATAGCAATGATGACTCATACTGATGCCAAGGATTCAATGGGAGGGGAAATAGGAGTAGCACCTACAAATAATGGCATGCTAGCGAAGTTGATATCATATGTTGGGTTAGCTGCTCATGCAGGAGGTTCTCCTCACACGGGTATTAATGCTTTAAATGCGGCTACTATAGCACTTTCGGCTATTCACGCACAAAGAGAAACTTTTAAAGAAGAAGATAGTATCAGGATTCATCCAATCATTACTAGGGGAGGATTAGCTGTAAGTTCAGTTCCATCTGACGTCAGAATTGAAACTTTTGTTAGAGGCAGTAATGTTGATGCTATAGTTGATGCAAGTGAAAAAGTAGACAGGGCATTGAAGGCTGGAGCATTAGCAGTTGGTGCTGATGTTAATATTGTGACTTTGCCGGGTTATTTACCGATAGTTACAGATAATAACCTTGAAAACATTTATATAGAAAATGCAAAGAGGTTAGTTGGTTCGAACAATGTAGTTACCATGAAACATAGGGCTGGTTCAACGGACATGGGTGATTTAAGCCAGATTATGCCCGTCATACATCCATATGTGGGAGCTGCTAGTGGTGTTGCGCATGGACCTCATTATGTGATTGATAATTATGAATTAGGTGTGTTGACCGGGGCTAAAGCTATGGCTATGACAATAGCTGAATTGTTGGTGTCAAGTGGTGGCAAAGCTGAGACTGTGATTAATAATCACAAAAAGCTCATGACCAAAACTCAATATTTGAAATTCCTTCGTTCTAATTTCAAAGATGAATATTTCTCATATAAGTAAATTCGGATGTTCTAATTTAATCACCTAACCATTCACCTATTATTTGAGAATTCTTTTGCATCCAAGCAATGTTGATTTTAATATTTTCAATAGTTTGATTTATGCTTCTATCAGCTGAAGGATTAGGATTTGATTGGTAAAAAGATTCCACATCTTTAAGGGCTTCAAGAGTTTTGAAGTTTGATGGAGTTCCAACTAGCCTCATTATACTGAATCCACCCTCCCCATACCTTCTATTGAATTCTTCCCAATTGTCTTTCAAGAATTCCCAAGCTAATGTTTCGCCTGATGAGTTGTTGCCTATACCTACTACTATTCCTATGGTGTTATGATATCGAATTTCATCGGTTAAGGATTTTTCTAGAAGATTTTGCAATAATGTTTTGTCACTAAAGCATGTCATAGATCTTAATATTCGAACTCTTTCCTCTTCCAGTTCAGTATCTTTTTGAAGTTGCCATAGTTTGTTATAAATGTCTTGGCCACCTTCTTTTGCAATCAAGCTGTAGACTGTACTTTTTATGTTGGGGTCAATGGGTTTCCCAGTTTTACAATATTCTTGAAATATCCCGTTGGCTTTGGAAATAGTATCAGCATCGCCATTTTCCCCTAAAGCATTAAGTACAGTAGTTCTTAATATCATATCCAGGTGCTTATCTGACTGAGTAGGGGTCCAATTAACTTTAAGTTTAATTGAATCTAATAGACTACCAACGAACATATTGAAAGCTTTTTCATGAGAGGTATTGGATAATTGATGCCCAATTGATTTTAGATTTGCACATAAATCCTGCCAAACTATTGCATTAGTTTCACCTTTATATGCTGAGCACATGTTTAAAAATCTTGTTATGGGTATTAATCCTGATTTTGATAATGAAAAAGCATCATTCTGCAATCCAACTCTGTCTGCAGGTGAAAGAAGTTTTTCAGCAATAGCATTATGAAGTGATTCCCAGTTATTGTCATTGTAATTGACCCTGAAAAACCCGGTTTGTTCTGGGTTAATTTTCACCCAATTAGCTATCGGGTTGTTTGGTTTTGTATCTTTTGCTATCGTTAATAATTCTTTTTCTTTGCTAAACGACGTTCTTGTTTCTTTGGATGATAATGGGGTTTGTATATTTAATGGTATATGCCATAGTTGGTTCAGGTTTGATTTTTGCTCAATAACATTTGAAAACAAAAATTGTTTTTGCTCAACCTCTATTTTTATTTCGTTATTTGAGTCTAATTTGATATTTGCATTAATCCACGGGTATCCAGTTTGATTGGTCCAGCTTTCCATTATCTCAGAAATTGGTTTTTCAGAGGCTTCAGATAGTGCAACCCATAAGTCTTTGGTGGTTGCATTGCTATAGGCATTTTTCATCAAATAATTAGAAATTCCTTTACGGAAAATATCAGCTCCGATAAAAGACTCAATCATCCGCAATAGAGATGCTCCTTTACTATAGCTGATAGCGTCAAATAGTTGTCCTATTTCTCCTGGATTAGTAACTTCTTGTTCTATTGGATGAGAATTTTCTAAGCCATCTAAATTAAATGCTTCATGAGTATCGTAAGTTATGAACTGGTTCCAGACTTCCCATTCTGGGAACAAATGGTCTACAGCTTTATCTCCCATCCAAGACGCAAAACTTTCGTTTAGCCATAGATCATTCCACCATTTCATCGTCACCAAGTCTCCAAACCACATGTGGGCCATTTCGTGGGAGATAATGTTAGCTACATTTTGTTTAGTCATTGATGAACTTTTGTTAGGGTCTACTAACAAAGCGTTTTCCCTGTAAGTTATTGCCCCCCAGTTCTCCATAGCTCCCGCAGCGAAATCTGGTATAGCAATATGGTCTAGTTTAGGTAACGGGTACGGGATTGAAAAATAATCGTTGTAATAATTC
>CAYRIG010000217.1:0-3338 GCA_964424315.1 uncultured Dehalococcoidia bacterium
TTGCTTCGGGAGATGACGGAGATGTAGAAGAAGCCCTATTTCTGTTTGAGTGGGGTGCTTCAACAGTTCCCCGTATGGCCATGAAACACATGGAAGCAGAAATTGGAAAACTAGCTCACAACGCCTACATCGCCACTAAAGTGACGTTCACCTGTGAAATAGAGCGGCTATGTCTGCTGCATGACGTTGACCCACACCCAGTAATGGAAACGGTCTGGCGTGATCGGCGCGTCCTAAATCCTGCGCACCTAACGCCTGGGCTAGGTGGGTTTGATGGAAAGTGCGTACCTAAGGACACGAGGGCTTTGGCATCAATAGATTTTGATGAACCAAACTATGAGGGATTGTTGCACTATGTCCTCAAAACTGGGACAAAACATAGAGTGACTCGAACTCACGATAGGGCTAAGCGCGCAGCACGCCGGCAACCAAAAGGAAAATTGGAAAAGACCTTTGATTCAGTAGGTAATATACTCACAAAAACCCTAATCATTGTGCTCATATTAGGATTATTCATTTCATGGTTTTTAGGCATATTAGCGTTGGCATTTTTCCCATCACAACAATATGATTCTGAACATTACATTGTAGATTTGAATGATTCTTCATTTAATTTCAATGAACATGACTATTTGACATTCCTTTCTTTCAACTCTAGCAAGAGAGATAATGAGACGACATACCATACATATTGTTGGAGTAATTATGAATCATATGACTACGGCGGGGATGATAATTCTAGATATAATTACGGATATTCTGAGGAACAAGAATGTGAATCATATACCATTTATCACAGCGTATTAGTTAATGAAAGCGGAAATTATTCATTTGCACTAGGTGGAAATGAAATTTTTCTTGATGATTGTTTTCAAACTAATTGTATGGCAGTTGGAAAAGTTAGAGAAGTAAATAACAAGCATTATTGGGTTGAAGTAACCGATTATCGAATCATCTAGGTGTGAAATAAATGTCTGCACCGATTAGTACCCCTGTAATCGTACTTGTGACCACATTCAATAGACCTAACTTATTGAAATCTCGTGCACTTAAATCAATTCAAAATCAGACATCAGAAGTAGATTGTGTCGTACTTGTAGACAATTCTGAATCCAAATCAACTAGAAGAAAAAATAAAGCACAATTTGATGATGGTTTCCCCCAAGGTCAATACTTAGTTAATGAACAATCACCAAGTGCAGCGGGAACTTGGAATCATGGACTACAATGGATTGAGAAAAATTATCCCAATTCATGGGTTGCAATAATTGACGATGATGATGAATGGCTACCCAATCACATTGAAATCTGCAAGGCACAAATGGATGGTAATGATGCTGTGATCAGTGGAATCCGCACCTTATTAGATGGTGTTTTGATTGATGACCGCTTACCCTCTTCTTTCTCAACAAGTGATTTTTTCGCAATAAATCCAGGGTGGCAAGGTTCTAACACCTTTGCCCGCGTTTCAAAGTTGTTTGAAGCGGGATGCTTTGATGAAAAGTTGTTATGCACTCATGATAGGGATTTGGCAATCCGCTGCCTTAGCCTATCTGAATTCAAATATGCTCTAACTGGTGAAGTAACAATGTTGTATCACCTCGAGAAGGAAAGGGAATCCTTGACTATGACAAAGGGCCGGGGGAAGCATACAGGGTTGCTTCAGTTTTATTGCAAACACAAGTCTAGAATGAGTGCAAATGATGAAGGGAAATTTATTGATAGAGCAGTTAATTTGTTTGGCATTGATGCCTCGTTGTTCACCATTACTGATACTTCTGATGATTACCCTGGTTTCCCAGGTGCTCTTGTTCGTCGTAAATCGAGAGGAGAGATTGCCCTACGAAGAACTATTCATGCATTACGGAAACGCTGGTGGAGACTGCGCACTAAACGTGGAATGACTCGTTTACTAGGACGTCAGTTCATTCGTACTAGAGAAAAAATTGAGATTGACCTAACCTATGCATGTAATCTGAAATGCCATGACTGTAACCGCTCATGCCGCCAAGCCCCAGATAATCAAGAACTATCGTTGAATCAAATAGTCGAATTTATCGACGAATCACTTGATAGGGAAATAGGGTGGAAAAAAATACGACTTCTAGGTGGAGAGCCCACATTACATTCACGCTTTGAGGATGTTCTCTATGAATTTGCAAGATACAAAGCAGCATACCCTAGATGTCGGATGGAAGTGGTATCAAATGGGCATGGTAGGTATGTGCAAAGGAAGTTGCTACAAATCCCACCATTTTTTCACATTGAAAATACGAACAAGGAAAGTGATATTCAACCATTCTTTTATTCATTTAATCTAGCCCCAAAAGATAACCCGCGCCATAGTAGTACAGATTTCACCAATGGATGTTCTAATATTGTTGAATGCGGAATAGGACTCACACCTACTGGGTATTATCCTTGCCCAATTGCAGGGGGGATTGATCGAATTGCTGAATGGAATATAGGTAGAACTAATATTCCTGATGAAGAAGATGACATGTTTGATTTATTGGATAAATTTTGTAGCCATTGTGGGCGCTTTGATTCTAGGATATATACATCTCCTGAATTAGTTGCGGGCCACAAATCTGGACTAATATCTCAAAGTTGGGAGAATCTTTACCATGAATGGAAGGTGAAATCATGAAAAACACTACTTTCAAAACCAGCGAAAGAAAAACTCTCTTTGATAATGCATTTGAGTATGAATTACATTGGAATAATCCTGTAGTCTTTGATGCAGAAGTTGTGGTTGTGATGCTTGCCCATGATAATGGAAATGAACTAAGTCGAGCAATTTCCTCGACTCTCAATCAAAAGGGGGACATTGGTTTTTCACTACTAATTGTAGATGATAGTGAATCCATGTTTTGTGTAGAACAGGCAGGAACTAATTTGGAAGATGAACGGATTGTTCTAGCAACTATACCTACTTGCTCTGTATCACAAGCAAGAAATTTTGCTCATTACATGGTGAAGTCAGTATTCACGGATTCAATATGGATATGCCGTCTAGATGCGGACGATGAATTCGCACATAGCACAGTCATCCTAGACATTGCATCCACACTTGCAACTTTTGACCACACGGTATCTTGGGCATTGGCAGGAAATACACTTGAATTTGAAGGGGAATTACTTAATCGAACTAATTCCATTGATGATTCAATAATGACATCAAGTGGGGTGATAAATAGGTTGGAGGGTATGGCGAAGGGCAATCCCAAGGATGAGCTCCCATCCTGCAATTTATGGATTAGAACTGGATTCAAAGCGGTATATCCTGATATTGGTAGCGCAGAGGATCATTGGTTAGTTGCACACCTCTTACTTAA
>CAYRIG010000218.1:0-3336 GCA_964424315.1 uncultured Dehalococcoidia bacterium
GTTTTTACCATATTTGCAGGAAGGTGGACGTATTGAAATAACACTCGGTAATCCTACATATGTAGGCGCTTATATGATGGTGAATATCTTGGTAGGAATTGGATTGTTGATTCAATCTTATTATCCTAGCGGTAATTTGGAATCGGTATCTAATAATACAAGAAGTGCTAGAAGAAGAAATAGAACAGGTAAGACTGAAAACTCTGGTACTTCAGGTAATTTAATATATATTAGGGCGTTTTGGATAGCTTCAATTTTTATTGGTTTGTACACATTGTTTTTGAGTGGTACGAGAGGAGCTTTTTTAGGTTTGCTGGCAGGCTTGATTGTATTTTCGCTCGGATATATAAAATGGGGCAACAAGGATTTTGTTTTAAAAGTAGTCAGGATTTCAATTGCATGTATTGTTATCCTTGGTCTAGTAGCTTTGATTATAAATAGGAATGGTCTTGTAGGTGGAGTCCGTGGAGGAGACAATGTTGTTTCACGAGTTGTAAGTACAGGCATCAATGATGCTAGTTTCCAAGGAAGAATTAGTTCGTTAACTCTCGGGTTAAAAGGTTTTACCCAAAAGCCACTTATGGGTTGGGGGCCTGAAAACTTTACCGTTGCTTACGATCGTTATCTTACTCCAGAAATTGCAGCTCAATCTACAAGTTCGTTCGACCAAGCCCACAATAAAGTTGTTGAAGAATTAACTACTAAAGGTATTTTAGGATTGGTTTTTTATTTAGGTATATGGGTGGGAGCTTTGTACATATTATTCAGCAATTTTAAGAACCAGAATAATCGTTATCGAATATTCAGCTTGTTAGTAGGTTCAGCATTGATTGGATATTTTGTCCAGAACCTATTTCTGTTTGATACACCTGGTACTATAGGCCAGTTTATAATATTGATGGCATTTGTAATTTGGATTGAGATTGGTAAAGGGAATGACGTTCAATTCAATGATTTAGTCGTTGATACCAAGCGTGGTAACAAAGAAAAATTGTCTGAATACCATGAATTTATTACTGCTTCATGTTTAATAACTGTTTTAATTCTTGTGGGTGTGATTGCTTATCAGCTCAATTATAGAACTTATCAAGCATCAAATACTTTATTGGGCACATTAATTGGTAAAGAAGAATGGAATACAAAGCAGGGTATATTTAAAGATTCAATTGAACAATTTGGTCCTTTAGCTAATTACCCTAGGATTATTGCCTATAATCAGATAATACGAGACTGGCCTGAACTAGATAATGAAGAGCAAGTCAAAGCTTTAGAATTTGTTAACGCACAAGGTGTACATGGAACTAGTTCAGAGCCTGAAGATTGGAGGATGTACGTTCCTGTTTCGACTATTTTCCATTTGGGAACTACTGTTGATCCTACCTATAACGCAAGAGGAAACAGTTTGGCTTTAAAAGCTTCTGAATTAGCACCAAATAGAGTGGAAGTAGTTCGCCATTTAGCTCGTTCATATCTTTATGTGGGTGAATTTGATAAGGCGCGAGAAACTATGGATAAATATCTTGAAAGTAATCCGTCCGCTGAACTTCAATTTAAATCGGTTTCTGATGCATTAGACACTTTGTCATCAGAATAATAAACATTATTCTTTTTATTAAAATATCTAAAATAGAATTCATGGTGCTAGAAATGATTTTTAAATTGAGGGTTTTGGAATGAAAATTACTCCTGTGATTTTAGCGGGTGGGTCAGGAACACGTCTTTGGCCGATATCGAGGGAAGATCAACCGAAACAATTTTTACCTCTAATCAATTCCGATAGTTTGTTTCAAGATACTTTATTGAGATTTAGAAACAGTGAATTATTTCGCTATCCTGTAATAGTAGGTAATGAAATTCATCGCTTTATGATACAGAATCAGTTGAAAGAAATAGATTGGCATGCTAGTGAAATAATATTAGAGCCATTTGGCAAAAATACCGCTCCAGCTTTGACATTGGCTTCATTGCGAATTAAAGAACTTATCGAAGATTATTCTGACACCGAAGATTTAATTTTAGTTTTGCCGGCAGACCATTATATAGAGCAGAATAGTAAATTTGAAAACACTATTAAGTTAGCAGTTGACTTGGCATTGTCAGATCGAATCATTACTTTTGGTGTCACCCCAAATCAACCAGAAACTGGCTACGGCTATATCTGTAAAGGACAGCCAATAAAATCATTTTTTGAAGCTAATCAGATTAGCAAAGAGTCCCATGAAACATCCTTGGATTCTAGTGATTTAGTTTGCTTTGAAATTGAAGAATTCGTAGAAAAACCTGCAATTGAATTAGCTGAATCATATTTAAAATCAGGTGGCTATTATTGGAATAGTGGGATTTTTATGATGAAATCTTCAGTATGGATAAATGCGATTAAGACCTTCAATAAAAATTTATTTGATAATTGTTCGGAAGCTATATTGTTTGGAAGCAAAGACACGGTTTTTTATAGGCCAGAACCAAAAGCATTTGAAAATTGTGAGAGTATTGCAATAGATTATGCAGTTATGGAGAACGTAGGGTTGGAAAAAAAATCTTCTTCAGTTGAGAAAGCCTTTAAGAGTTGTGTTATTAGCTTGGATGTTGGTTGGTCAGACGTTGGTTCTTGGGTTTCTTTGGCAGATATTTTGAGAAAAGAGGATGAGTCTAATATTGTAAGGGGGGACGTATACACAGATTTAACCACTAATAGTATAGTCATTGCGACCGATAAAATGGTTGTAACCACTGGGATTGACAATCTTGTGATTGTAGAAACAGGTGATGCAGTTTTAGTTGTTGATAAAAAATCGGTTCAATCAGTTAAAAATATAGTTAATCAATTAAAAGTTGAAAATAGAGCTGAACAAAAGAACCATTTGAAAATTCAAAGGCCGTGGGGGAGCTTCGCTATACTTGACCAAAGTGAAACATACCAAGTAAAAAAATTACTTATTAATCCCAGTTCTTCTATATCTTTGCAATTCCATGAACATAGATCTGAGCATTGGGTTGTAGTTAAAGGTGAGGTAGAGGTTATAAAAGGCGAATCAAAATTTGTATTGAAAGAAAACCAATCAACTTACGTGAAAAAAGGAGAAGTTCATAGGTTATTGAATTTGTCAGATCACATTGTTGAAATAATCGAAGTGCAAACAGGGTCAGCTATTGACGAACAAGACATAACTCGAATCAAAGATGATTACGACAGAGAAAATCTTTAATGTTTTGATTTGATCCACCCATTACTTTGGGCCTCACTTTCAGTACAGAACAATCTATCACCATCTTCTAAGCTTATCTCTATTGTTTTATAAAATATGCTATTAGGCAGGTAGTATGTTTTGTTTTTCA
>CAYRIG010000219.1:0-3312 GCA_964424315.1 uncultured Dehalococcoidia bacterium
AATTGTCTGTTCAATTGTAACTGAAATCCCCGAACAAAATCGCGAGAGGTATCGGTTTCATAGTGTTCATAGCTTGTTACTGAGCACGCCAAAGGTCCCTTATGTGACTCTATTTCATCTTCAAAAACTCCAGCAACTGCAGCAACAGGGTGAAACATGAGATTTTTCCCCACCAGACCGCTGTTGTTTGCAAGTCCATCTGGAAATCTGGGGGACCTTGAATTTAATAGCAATCGCGGAGTTCCTACTCCATTACAAGCAACTACAACTGCGTCCGCATAAAGTTTATTTACCACTCCTTTCTGGTCAAAATAAATGACCCCGTTAGCCAAACCCTTGTTATTTAAAGTGATTTCAGACACTCTGACGCCAGTTTTGAGTGAAACCCCATTATTTATTGCTCTTGGCCAATATGTTACATCTGCACTGGATTTAGCCTTGTTGTAACATCCGCTTATGCAAGGTCCCCCATAAGTGCATGCGGGACGTCCATCATATGGCACAGAATTGATAGCACTTTCTGCTGGCCACCAATGCCACCCCAGTTTTTCAAATCCTTCGACTAGCTTAGCGCCCTGCTTACCGATTGATAATGGAGGCGTTTGTCGGTTTGGCATAGGTGGATATGCAGGATTACCGGATAATCCTGCTACTCCAGTGATTCTGTCATTAACATCGAAAAATGGATTCAGATCTTCATAAGTTATAGGCCAATCATCAGCTACTCCATCTAGCGTTTTGACTTTGAAATCTGAAGGTTTCATTCTAGGGAAATGTGCTCCCCAGTGTATAGCACTCCCTCCTACTGCATTAAACATTAATGGATTAATTGGAGTATCTAAGGTGTTAACAGGATAATCTTGAGGTAGGTTTCTTACATTAGGATTAGAGTGGAATTCATAAGAGAGGTGTCTTTCACCGTCAAGATGGGTGGTTGGATATTCTTCTGGGTTCATCCAAGGCCCCTGTTCAAGGCATACAACTTTAAATCCAGCTTTACTCAAGCTCCAGCAAAAAGCTGCGCTGGACATTCCTGCTCCAATCACTAGTATGTCCGCTTGGTTATCCTTAGACATGTGATTTGTCCTTATTAATATTTTGCAGATTATATCGCGTAAGGTGTTTTTGTTCTATTAGTATATTTTTTGTTTTTGATTCTAAACCAGTGATTGACTCCTACAAGTAATCCTATCAGGATGATGGTACATATTAAGTATGGATTTACCTGCAGAATTATCGCAAAGGTTGATATCGACACAAAAAACGCCAATCCAGAATAATGAGTTTTTTTAAAAAAATATAATGCTAAAACCGCTGGCAAGCTTGAGATTAAACATGGGATAACTGCTAACCCAAATATTGCGCCAATCGCCGTTGCTAATCCGATACCTCCTTTAAATTTTAGAAATATCGGAAACCAGTGTCCATTTATTGTAGATAAAGCTACTAGAATCAAAATTATGGTTGGCGAGTCGATATATTGTACTAAAAGTATTGGTAAAGCCCCTTTGAGAAAATCAAATGTAAAAACAGTGTATCCATAAAATCTTCCAAGATTAGAATATATGTTGGCGGTGCCAGGATTACCATTGCCGGTTTTAAATATATCGACCCCTTTTGTTTTTGAAACAAGATAACCAGTAGGAATAGAACCGAAAAAATATCCTATGACTATAAATAAATATAATGATGGGTTTTCTATCAACTGATATTTATTACCTAGTCAATCTTATTCGGGGGTCAACTACGGCTAGAAGGATGTCAGAAATAAATGTACCTATAACTGTCATTGTTCCAAGTATCAATACTATTGCGGCAGATACAAAGAGATCTTCATTGAAAAGGGCCTTTAAGAGTAATGGACCTTCGGTTGGTAGATTTAAAACGACAGATACTATGATACTGCCTGAAATCAGATAAGGTAATAAGTATCCCAGAGTACTTATTAGTGGATTTATAGCTAGCCTCACGGGGTATTTAACTATTACTTTCCATTCATGCAACCCTTTAGCGATAGCTGTGGTTACATAAGGTTTATTTAATTCATCCAAAAGATTTGCCCGCATCACTCTTATCAAAGAGGCTGTACCCGCAGTTCCAACAACGAGACAGGCTATCCATAGATGTGATAACAAATCAAAAAATCTTCCGACACTCCACGGTGCATTTAAATAATCTGGTGAGAATAATCCCCCTACACTTTGGTTGAAAACAGCAAATGATATCCATAATAACCATAAGGCTAAAAGGAAATCTGGCACAGCTAAGCCTAGGAACCCTACAAAAGTAAATAGATAGTCTTCTGGACTTCGCTGCCTCACTGCTGAATAAATACCTATGGGTATTGCTAAGCCCCAAGCTAGAATAGCAGTACTTACTGCTAAAATCACGGTCATCAAAAGCCTTTCACCGATTACAGCTGTTACAGGTAATGGTTCATAAACAAGGGATTTGCCCAGATCACCTTGCAACATATTCCACATCCATTTGCCATACCTATAGTAGCTTGGCTTGTCCCAACCTAGTTGTTCTCTAAGTGTTGCTGCCATTTGTCTTCCAAGAGGACTATCGGCGTTTTCTCTCAACAAGACGTCGACATAGTAAGTAACGAAATCTCCGGGAGGTAATTCAATTATTACCCATGCAATTATAGTGATAACCCATATTGTGAGTAATCCTAGTAAAAATCTTTTAACAATGTATTGAAGCATGTCAACCTGAAACTTAAATTAACGTAATTTAAAATTATATTTGAAATTAAGATACTATATAGTAGGTATTTAAACAAATTTGAAAAATAGATTAGTGGATTCTAGGAATCCACCTAGTATCAAAATAGTATATTAAGTCATAAAAATCTAATAAAGTGGCGATAAAAATCGATTTAGTGCATTTAAGGTGGTGGTTAATGCGTTTAAAACGAAGAGTTCCCAAAATGATTTTCACAGATGATGCCTGGATGTTGAGTGAAAGGAATAAAATCAAATATGAGGACATAGAAAATTATTTGGTAGATACTTTTGCCGGTTTAGATGCTGCGTATTGGTGGTCAGTGGGTGATCATGAAGTATACCACTATGAAACTAAGATAGGTGAAAGATTTGGTTCAGGCTACGAACAATTTAATGAAAACCTTGAATCTTTTGTGCATAAACAAACTCCAGGTGTAGTACAAAACATTACCAATAACTTGAATTTGCTAATAGATGAATATGGTGGTCCTTTAACTGTTATAAGCGAAATCTGCCGCAACAACCAAATCCCCTTTTATCCAAGGATAAGAATGAATAGTCATTATCCAATAGATTATAA
>CAYRIG010000220.1:0-3285 GCA_964424315.1 uncultured Dehalococcoidia bacterium
CGTTTATGGAACTGCAGCGTTGGGTTATTTAAAAACTGGTTTGGTAGAATCCAGACATGTAGAGATGGTTGGTATTTGTATACTGCCATCAATTTTAGGATATTTTGCGGGTAAATGGTTTTCCGATAAATTGAAAGATACGTTAATGAGGAAGTTGATAGTAGGGTTTATCATAATTTCATCTTCAATCACACTGATTAAAGAGTTCTACAATATCGTTGTGTGATAATCTAATTAAGTAATTTCCCCAACCATTGACTCGATAGCGTCAATTTCTTTAGGGATTGTTTGTGAAAGGTTTGTATTGCCGGTTTGAGTTACCAATATATTATCTTCAATCCTTATACCTATGCCTTTCAATTCTTGTGGTACATCATCAATATATTGACTAAAATACAACCCCGGTTCAACTGTCAGTACCATTCCAGGTTGTAGTTTTGTGAAAGAATTATTTTTCGAATAAGCACCAGAATCATGAACGTCTATTCCAAGCCAGTGTGAAGTTCCATGCATGTAGTATTTCCGATAAGCTTTTTCTTCTACCAATTGCTCTGTATTACCGTTTAAAAGTCCTAGTTGAATTAATCCATTAGTCAGCACCGTAATTGCAGTTTTATTTACGGAGTCTATCGTTGCATTTGGTTTAACGTCGTTTATTGCTTTGATTTGTGCTTCCAGTACTACATTATATACATCCCTTTGTGCAGGCGTGAATTTACCGCTTACGGGCCATGTACGAGTTATATCTGCTGTGTAATAATCAATTTCAGCACCGGCATCAATGAGCAGTAAATCTCCGTCAGTTAATTCAGAATTGTTGTTTGTATAGTGCAAAACACATGAATTATTACCAGATGCTACAATTGATGGGTACCCATTTCTTACTGAACCAGATTTCCGAAATTCTCTTTCCAATTCTGCTTGGATTTCATATTCGAATTTTCCAGGTTCAGTAAAATTGATTGCTCTATTAAATCCGCATTCGGTTGTGTCTATTGCTGTTTTTAGGACATCTATTTCGTTTTGTGATTTTACTAGTCTCATATTGTCTATTGTTTGTTTTGGGTCAACTATATTGGTTATGTAGTTGCCATCTCTAGTGGCTCCAGATCTCCGATTGGCTACTATATTTGATATGAGTTTATCTAATATAGGGTCATTCCCGATTGAGAAATACAAATTTGTATAGCCTTTAAGCAATTCTGGAAGTTTATTTGATAGTTCTGCAATTGAAAGGGCATTATCAACTCCGAAATCATTTTGTATTCCCTCTAAGCCAGTCATTGGACCATTCCAAATAGCGAATGTCTGGTCAAAAGGAGTTGTGAACATCACGTAGGGCTTAGTGTCGTTAGGTAAAAGTACCATTACAGCGTCAGGTTCTTCAAATCCTGTAAAATACCAAAAATCAGATTGTTGCCTGAATTGATGGTTTACGTCCATATTTCGTAGTGAATTATGACCCGCAGCAATGATTGTTGCACCATCTTTATTAGACGACATTAAAGCTTTTCGTCTTTTTGAAAATTCTTTTTGGTTAATTTTATTTGTAGCCATTAGAAGTCATCTTAAATAATATTACATTCATTTATTATTTCATTTGCTAGCTCGGCAGTACAAGAAGCTAATAGTATTTTACTTCTTTCATTTTTTCGCTGAGGTACAAATTGATATGGTATCAATTTGTTGTTTTTATCTACTTCGTAAACTGGGTACCCAGAAAAATAAGCAAAACTTAAACCAGGGTCTATCTCGGATCTTGGTTCATTAAACATTAAATAAGCATCAATTATACCCCTTGAAATCCAAGGATAAATAGAAGATCCTCCGTTTGGCCATATTTTTGTTGAAGGCCATTTGGTCAGTATATTCTGCGCTATGGGATACCATTTACTCAAATAAGATGGATCCATTAAATATGCAGCAATCCAAATGTTTGACGAAAATGAGGTCTTGTCGGAATGTTTGATTCCAACAGCAGGTTCAGATGATATTGTTTTCATAGAGACGAAGCTATCTTTTGCTTCGTAAGATTCTTTTCTAAGAATATCTACTGCCCTACCTAATATAGGGTTTAACTCATTGTCAAATATGCTGAATACACTCCACCATTCTGCGGGTATCCCTCTTCTGAACAGCGATGATCCGTCAAACGGGTCAATCACTGCTATGTAATCTGGAGTGGAGGTATGGTTTATCTTGTAGTGACCGTGTTCTGAATATATATCGAATGACAAACCTGTGTTAGCAATAATCGATTTAAATAATTCATCGCATGATTTATCAACAAGGATTTGTAAATCTTCTGTAATAGGCCTTCCTTGGACAGTTCCTACAACTTCAGAACCCGTATTTCTCGAATATAGGTCTATGACTTTGGGAGGTACGGATTTTATGAATGTCTCCGATGCAGCTGCAATGATTTGGAAATGTTGTGAATTAATCTTCCGCATTTGCTATAAATCCTGAACAAATTGTAACCGGTAATCTTGGGTATTTAAGAAATGTTTTGTTGGTAAAGTGCTGTTTGCATTGTATAAATATAGATCCTTTTCCTGAAAAGATTGGTTTAACAAATTTACAATTTTGACAGATTCCAACATCTGATATTTTATTGTTCATATATTGTTAATTATCTCATTTAGTCTGATATTTTAGTAGATGTTTATATCGATAAGCCTAAAATCATTAACATATACATTCCCGATGCCACTTGGAAAAGAAAACCTGCCATTTTCATTGACAACAATTATTCGTCATCTTGTGGCATTGACCTGCAGTTCCACAAGATATAGTATTGTGGGTGTTTCGGCATTCTTTAATTTTAAGGAGGGTTTTATCAATGCATCTGGTGGTTAGTAAATACATGAAAATAAGTTTAGTTTTGCTTTTGGCTTCGCTTGTTTTACTACAAATCTCTTGTTCTTCGGGAGAAGAGGAAGCTGCGGCATCTGGGATAAAATTTGGGTTGATTCTTGTAGGTCCTAAAGATGACAAAGGATATTCCCAAGCTCATTATGAAGGTGGTAAATGGGCCGAGGAACAGTCTAAAAGTACAATGATAGTTATTGATAAAGTTAATCCGGCAGATTCACCGAATATAACTGTGGAGCAAGTAGTAGATGATATGATTGCAGATGGAGCGCAGTTAGTAATCGCCACTTCAGATGACATGAAAGATGGTATATTGGCTGCGGCTGCAAAGCATCCTACTGTACCCATGATATGGGCTTCTGGTGATAGTGCTTGGAAAGAAGGTAACGGATACCGTTCCGATTTAACAAA
>CAYRIG010000221.1:0-3263 GCA_964424315.1 uncultured Dehalococcoidia bacterium
ATTCGTGATTATTCTACTGATTCTCATAAGTCCGTTGATGATTATCCTTTTGGGGGTGGTCCCGGGATGATTATGAAGCCTGAACCGATATTTTCGGCAGTTGATAATTTGCACTTATCAAATCGAATTGGGAGTAATTCACGAATAATTGTAATGTCTCCCCAAGGCAGGGTGTTTGATAAAAACATTGCCAAGGAATTGACTGGGTATGACGAATTAGTTTTTATATGCGGTAGATATGAAGGAATTGATGAACGGGTTATCCAAAATTTGGCTGACGAGGAGATAAGTATCGGCGATTATATATTGAATGGTGGGGAATTAGCTACTATGGTTATTATTGATTCTGTTTCGCGGTTACTGCCAGGAGTAGTGGGGTCAGAGGAATCGATCCTTCAAGATTCTTTATCCGATGGTTTATTAAAGTATCCTCAATATACAAGGCCAAGGTCTTTTAGAGGATTGGATGTTCCTGAGGTTCTTTTGTCCGGTAATCACAAGATAATTGAGCAATGGCGTAAAGACAAGTCTGTTAAAAAGACAAATAAGAAACGTCCAGATTTAATGACAGGTAATGATGTTTAAACCAATTTTTATTGTTATCTACATTTGTTGTAGGGTAAGCGCTTAGGCTTATTGATTAGTAATACTTCGCTTAGGTATTGCAACATATAGTATTGTGGATTTACAATATAGTGTGTTAAGAGGTGATTATGGATGCGCATGATTTTGTTAAATTAGATAAATTAAGTCCTTCGAAAGAAGGATTCAGTTCCGGTGATACTGTAAAAGTAAGTACCAAGATTAAAGAAGGCGATAGAGAAAGAACTCAAGTGTTTGAGGGACTTGTTATCCGCAAAAGAGGTAAAGGCCCTGGAGCAACATTTACTGTACGAAGAATATCCAATCAGATAGGAGTTGAAAGAACTTTCCTGCTATACTCTCCTTTGGTTGAAGACATAAATGTTGTACGCAAAGGACGCGTTAGAAGGTCTAGGCTTAACTACATTAGAGAGCGAACAGGTAGGTCTGCAAAGATCAGAGAAGCTAGAAACTTCTCCGCGTAGTCTCTCCATCTCTTACGACGTTAATATTCCATTGTAGTCATTAATCCTATATTCTAGTAGCCTTATGACTAGATTTGTAGAAGTTGCAGTTGATTTTAAATCTGAACCGGCTAAAACCTTTACTTATGTGGTACCTGACAAGCTAGATACAGTTAACGTAGGTAGTTTAGTACGCGTCCCGTTTGGAACTAGAGAAATAAACGGAATTGTATTTAAAGTATCCAAGGTGCCAGAATATCCCGATCCTTTGCCTATAATACAGGTATTACATCCTCATCCTTTACTTACCAAAATACAGATAGATTTAGTAAATTGGATAAGTAGATACTATCTATGCTCTTTATACGAAGCAGCAGCTCTTATGTTGCCAGTAGGACAGAGGCATATTGGGAAAGTATATGTTGATATCAATAAATCATTCATTGGAAATACTGCTCAAACTGAAAAAATGCCTGCCATAAAAAATGATCATGAGTTGGTTGCATATTTGTTGCAAAATGCACCAATCGAATTGAACAAGATAGTGAAACAATTTGGTTTTGGAACTGAAAAGAAAATAAATCGATTTGTAAGCCATGGATTATTAGATTTAAAATATCGCAACCAAATTGGCAAGCATAAATATATAGATTATGTATACATGCCATCGGAAAATATCGAGCTGATACCCGTTCAAATTAAGAAATTAAATGAACGTGGGCATAAGCAGGTTTTGGCATTGAAGTCGTTTGTTAAAGTATCCATTCCATTTCAGGAAGCATGCCAAGAATTTGGCAGGTATGCTATTAATGAACTTCTTAAAAAGGGGTTTTTACAAAAACAAAAAGTCAGAATTGAGCGTAATCCTTTATCCCAAATTAATATTAGACCGATTGATAAGTCATCAGAGGACAATTGGGATTTAACCGAGCATCAAAAATTAGCTATTAGTGAAATCGATAAATCATTGAAAAAATATCAATTTGAAGATTCCTTGTTTTTAATCCACGGTGTAACAGGTAGTGGTAAAACAGAAGTTTATGCTCAGGCAATAAGGAAATGTTTGGATTTAGGTAAACAGGCAATATTGGTAGTGCCTGAAATATCTCTTACTCGTCAAACGATTGAATATTTAGGATCAAGATTTCCAGGTAGGGTAACAGTTTTACACAGTTATTTGACTCCTGGTCAACGATTTGACCAATGGTGGGGTATAGCTGAAGGCAAATATTCCGTTGTAATAGGATCTAGAAGTGCAATATTTGCTCCAGTTAAAAACTTGGGGTTGATAGTTGTTGACGAGGAACATGAATGGACTTATAAACAGATAGATTCTAATCCCAGATATAATACCAAGGATGTAGCTGTCAAACTTGCTGAACTGTCTAAAAGTGTAATGGTTTTAGGAAGTGCTACTCCAGAATGTATTACTTATCAGAGGGCTTTAACTAAAAAAATAAAATTATTGAAGTTGCCTTTTAGAGTTAGTAATGTTGAAGATGATTCGCTTACTATGAATGACAAAAATACTTCTGATACGAATATGCCTGATATCGAAATAGTAGATATGAAAAACGAACTTGTATCGGGTAATAGAGATATTTTCAGTAACAAATTATTGCAATATTTAACTGAATCATTAGAACAAGGTTCTCAAGCTATTCTTTTTCTAAATCGTAGAGGTGCATTTTCATCAATGCAATGCAAAAAATGTGGCAGCGTAGCTAACTGTACGAGATGCAGCTTGCCATTTACATATCATTCTCAATTAAACAGGTTGATTTGCCATCGGTGTTCACGTAGACGAAGATTTTATGACAAATGCCTGAAATGTGGCTCTGGTGAAGTCTACTATGGCGGGATAGGGACGCAGCAAGTGGTTGCAAATTTAAATAGACATTTTCCAAATGTATCCACAATCAGGTGGGATAGTGATAGTGCAAAAAACATAAAAGAACATGAGCGTATACTTGAGGGATTTAGATCAAACTCAGCTCAAATTTTAGTCGGGACTCAAATGATAGCGAAAGGATTGCATTTCCCCAATGTAACCTTAGTAGGAGTGGTTTTGGCTGATTTAGGTCTTTATGCTCCAGATTTTCGTGCTGGAGAAAGAACCTTTCAGATATTATCTCAGGTAGCAGGTAGGTCCGGTAGAGGAAGTGATAAAGGCAAGGTATTGATACAAACCTATAGTCCTTCGAATTATGCGATCCG
>CAYRIG010000222.1:0-3262 GCA_964424315.1 uncultured Dehalococcoidia bacterium
GAAAAAGTATGTTGTTTTATCTGTTTGTAGTTTAAACTTCGCGGGTTCAAATAATAGACGAATGACAGATGTGAAGATTGTTGATAAGGTTTTAATCAAATTTGGTGCTCTATAAATAAATCTTTTAAAAGGATATATTAACATTCCGATTAATGGAAATATTTTAATTGATGCTTCCACCATATACAAATGTGAAATGATAAAAATTATTTTATCTAACAGTGTTGTATAAATGATTGTGACGGAAAAGTTTATGCGTTAGGAGCGGTTATGACAGAAAAAATACTCGAGAATACTGTTATAGGTTCTGGGGCAACTATTGAGGAAGATGTTTCGCTGGGATATAAAGTGAATGAAAAATGTGGTCCTACTGTAATCGGTGAAAATTGTTTTTTAAGGAAAGGCACGTTGATTTACGGTGACGTGAAAATCGGTGATTATTTCCAAAGTCAGCATTATGTCGTGATAAGGGCGCGTGTAAAATTGGGAGATTATTGTAGTATATTGAATCATTCAACAATAGAAGGGATTGTAAGAGCTGGAGACGGTGTAAGAATTATGTCCAATGTTTATATACCATCCAGAACCTGGATTGGGAATAATGTCTTTATAGGTCCAGGTACGACATTTACAAATGGTAAATACCCATTTAGAGGATATCCAGATGATTATCCAACTATAGGTGCTACTATTGAAGACGATGTTGTTATTGGAGGAGGAGTTACAATTATGCCTTGGATTACGATAGGTGAAGGGAGTTTCATTGCTGGTGGAGCGGTGGTTACTAAAGATATTCCTCCTAAAAGTTTGGTAGTAGGTATTCCTGGGAAAATTTATCCTTTGCCGGCTAAGATAGATGTTCCAAATAATAAGAAATATACTTTATCAAAATATGAATTATGGCATCCAGACTTGGAATATCCTGGAGATAATGATTGGCCTGAAAATTGGAGCGAAAAATTCTAAAATGTTAATTGACCATATGTTAAATATATATTCAATTTTCGTCCAATCCAAAAAAAAGATTAGGTAATTTATTGTTGGATACGATAAGAAAGATTCAGAATAAGCTTCACTTAGATTCGGGGTCTGAGATTCTAGGTATTGATTACAGATCACTTGCTCTACTTAGGGTAGTATTGGCGATAATAGTGATAATTGATTTGTGTATGCGTGCTACAGATTTAACTGCACATTACACTGATTCTGGTGTCTTATCTAGATTTGATTATGTTAATGCTATAAGTAACAAGTTCTTTATCTCTTTCCATTTGGCAAACGGTACTGAGGCATTCCAAATAATTTTATTTGGAATGCACTTTATTTTGGGTTGCCTACTGTTTCTAGGGTATAGAACTCGTATTGTCACTATATTGATTTTTGCATTTACTGTGTCTTTGCATGCCAGAAACCCTCTTATACTAAACGGCGGCGATGATTTACTAAGGTTGTTGTTATTTTGGTCAATATTTTTGCCAATGAGTACCGTTTGGTCGATTGATAGTGCCATGAACACTCTAAAACCCACTAAAGTTAAACATCATTTTTCAGTTGCTTCTATCGGTATAATTTTACAAGTCTTGATAGTTTATATAACGACATTTCTATTCAAGAATCATCCATTTTGGTTTGAGGAATATTCTGCAGTTCATTACATTGTCAATGCCGATGTATTTGTTTCCAAATTAGGTTTAATATTAAAAAATGTTCCTGAGATTTTACCACCGTTAACGTTCACATCTATTTGGTTGGAATTGATTGGGCCGATTCTGGTTTTTGTTCCATGGTTCAATCGATATTTTAAGCTACTTGTAGTAACTGCATTTATTTTATTACACCTTGGATTCTCTATATTTTTAACAATCGGGTTGTTTCCATATATATCAATGACATCATGGATAGTTTTGGTTCCACCTGTGTTCTGGGACAAATTATCTATGTGGGCTAACAGATTTTACAGGCATAAAATAATTGTCTATTGTGGTAAAAATCCATCCGTAACTTATAAAATAGCATTATTGTGTAGGTCGTTTTTAAGCTTTAGAAAACTGCAAATCAAAGAAGTAACATCAAATAAAGCTGCTGAATTGGGTGTTAAAGAAAATAGACAAATCTTTGTTTTAGAGGATGAAAAAAAACTATATTACGGGTTTGATGCTACTAAAATATTGGTTAAAAAATCTCCGCTGGTTACTATATTAGGATTTTGGTTGCCCAAGGGTATAAGGGAAGCATTATTTTCAGAAATTTATGAGTTTATTGGATATACAAAATATTTACTGGTTTTTCTTGTATCCAAATTGGGATTTCATGAATATAAGTTTAGTATTTCGAAGTTGGGGGCTATTTTATCAGGTATAGCTATAATATATATAATTTTTTGGAACATGGGAACTTTGAAAGTACGTTACGAGAGTATGAGTCTATTTGCAACAGCACCAAGTGTTGTATATATGCCGGGTTATAGTTTGCATTTATATCAAATTTGGAATCTGTTTGCTCCTTACCCAATCATGGATAATGGATGGTATGTGATACATGGAGAATTGATGAATGGTGAGAAAGTTGATGTATACAATGAAAGTATAGGTGAGGTTAATTGGGATAAACCAGGTGTAGTTTCAAGCACATATGAGAATAATAGATGGCGTAAATATCTAACTTCGATCAGACGCAAGCCTAATAGTAGTCAAATGCAAAATTATGCTCAATATCTTTGTAGAAATTGGAATCAATCGCATAGTAATGATGACCGATTGAATAGATTTGAGATTTATTTTATGCTTGAATTGTCAAAGCCTCCCGGTGAATCTGACAATGAAATTATTAAAACCCCGATATGGAGCCATTGGTGTTACGGTATGCCAAATACTGGGAATGATTAGACCTAGTTACAGGATTAAGGAGATACGCAATGAGCTGGAAAGCTGAAGATTTCGATTCTGAGTGGCCGTTTTATGAACAAGCAACTAAATTTGAATTAAAAAATAATAAAACTGCTTTGTTAGTTATTGATATACAAAAAGGTGATTTAGTAAAAGACCCAGATTCCGAATATGGTATTAAATATCCCTACATAGTGGAGTATTGGAATAAAAGGATTGCTGATTTTGTTTTGCCAAATACCAGTAAATTAATTTCATTTTTTAGAGAACTAGGTTTGCCAGTTGTTTATACAAGGAATGGTGCTGTCACCCCAAGTGGCAAGGAGATGGCTGAGAGGTTGCGCGTTAAAAGGAAATTCAAAAAAGGTGCCAGATAT
>CAYRIG010000223.1:0-3257 GCA_964424315.1 uncultured Dehalococcoidia bacterium
TGATTTTCCCAAAAAATCCTCCTTTTATAAGTTCCTCTAATATAATAGCAGGGCCATTTTCTTGCATGGACAATGCAACTCTATCACTTACTTCTATTATCTCTTTAACTGAATCTTCGACTCCTATTCCTATTCCTGCCCATTTCAACATATCAACATCATTATATCCGTTTCCAAAAGCTACAGTTTGTTCTCTTGCAACACCATAATAATTTGCTAACCATTCTAAAGCTTTATGTTTACCCGCTAAAGGATTCAAAACCTCACAGAAATTAGGTAATGAACGTGTAACATGTAATTTAGATTCATTGCTTGATTTCAAATATTTTTCCAGTTTAGCAATGATACTTTCATCACCTACAGCAACTATGCGAGTAGGGCATAAATCTGTAATGTCATATAAATCTCCTACAAGATTGACTTGACCTGAATTTCTCTCAGAATAACCTTTAGCCCAATCAGTTAAATTTTCCACATAAATCTGTCCATCATGATAAAAAACTGGTTGAACATGCCATCTTTTTAATAAGTTCAATGTATGATCAGCTAGTTCTTTTGTAAGAGGCTTATGCCACAAAATCTTCCCAGTATTTATATCTGCAATATGGGCCCCTTGGTAAGAAATAATTGGATGTATAATACGCAGACCTTTAAGAGCTAAAGAAGCCGACAAAAACATCCTGCCAGTAGCAATGGTAACTATTATTCCACTGTCAATTAAACGGTTTATAACAGAAGTATTTTTATCTGACACTGGGTCCTGCATACTTCTAATAGTTCCATCTATATCAAAAGCTACTAATTTATAATGCATCGTTTTATTTAAATTCCATATGACTAATGTTAAAATTAAGTCAGTTCACTATTTGATAAATAATGCGAATAAACCCAAGACTAATTTTATGGCTAATAATAATATGTGCATCTTTACCTATAATAATATTTGCATTGAATAATGGTGCGAATTGAAAACCATTCACCTAATTAATAATCAACCCTCTGAAATCAAACATTAAAAGTAAAACTGTCGGTTCATTCCCTTAATAAATTTTTTTTATCCAGACTAATTAATTATTGACAATAACAATTCACCATATCTACTATTTGATTAATAGAAAATCTAAAATTTGAATATAAATGAACAATAATATAACGGAAGCAATATCAGTAAAGGAAATCACTAAAACTTTTGACTTGAACGTGGCAGTTAACAATGTCTCCTTTTCAGTCCCCAAAGGTGAAGTAGTAGGATTTCTTGGCCCGAACGGATCAGGCAAAACCACTACAATGAGAATGCTTACGTCTTTCTACACACCAGATAAAGGGGAGATATTTATCGAAGGCATAAATAATTTAACACATGATGTGGAGGCACGAAGCAAAATCGGCTATCTTCCAGAAAACAATCCTCTGTACGGAGATATGATAGTAAAAGAATATCTTGAATTGATAGGTAAAATCCGTAATTTAGATAACTTCAAAATAAGCAGCAATATCCCCAATGTGGTTGAAGAAACGGGATTACAACGAGTTTATTACAATCAAATTAACCAATGCTCCAAAGGCTACAAGCAAAGAGTTGGACTAGCAGCAGCACTTCTTCACGAACCTTCTATTTTGATAATGGATGAACCCACAGAAGGACTTGATCCAAATCAAAGAGTGCCAATAAGGGAATTAATAAGATCATTAAGCGCAGAAAGAACCGTTCTATTAAGCACCCACGTCCTTCAGGAAGTTGAAGAAACATGTGACCGAATATTGGTGATAAGCAGAGGTAATTTAGTAGCAAATGGTACCATCTCAGAATTACAAAACAGATCGCTTGAACAAAAAGAAGTGGAAGTAGAGATAAGTGGCAACCAAATAGAGAAAGAACTATCTAAAATAAAGAATGTAACAGAGATAATCAAAATTTCTGATTCGGGAGAACAAGAAAAATTCAGGATACGATACCAAGGTGAAGATGATATAAGACCAATTTTGTTTGAAATCTGTAAAAATCAAAATTGGACTTTATGGGAGCTCCACCAAGTAGTTACTCGATTGCAAGACATGTTTTACTCACTAACCTCAGAACAAACCAATGTTGAATAAACAGATTCCATTGCTAAAAATGACTAACTAAAATGAATTCAATTATCCAGCTAGTAAGAAAAGATATTAAATCATATTTCGATCAACCAACCGGATTTATCTTGTTGGTGATATTCGTAGTTTCTACATGTTACTTTTTTTTCAGAAACGCATTATCTATTGGAGAAGCTTCCCTTATACCTTTATTTCAAATCATGCCATGGTTCCTTTCAATTTTGGTTTCGGCTACAACGATGCGATTACTTGCAGAGGAACAACGAGATGGCACTTTGGAACTATTATTAACTCACCCAATTGTTGGGTGGCACATAGTAATTTCAAAATTCCTTGCTGGATTGATTTTCTCCAGTATTGGAGTAATCCTAACAATTGGGTTGCCCATATCATTATTAACAGCAGGAAATCTGGATATTGGAGCTATAATCGCACAATACATAGGAGCGATATTACTAACCGGTTCGTTCGTATCAATAGGAATTTTCACATCTAGCTTAACTAAGAACCAAATCATCGCATTCATAATAGGACTTTCTATAACATTACTTTTAATGATATTTGGCATGCCAATTATCACTTTAGCTATTCCTACATTTGCAGCAAATCTATTGAGTGAATTAAGTCCATTAACACATTTCACAGGAATGGTTAGAGGTGTATTGCAATTAAAAGATATAATCTATTTTGCTGCGATAATATCCACTTTCCTTACTGCTACCTATCTTTCATTAAAAAGCAAAACCATAAGCCACAAATCGACAGCTTATAGGAATCTACAAATCACAGTTTTATGCCTAGTACTGATAAGCCTGTCAATTGGCTGGTTTGGCAGACATATAGGTGGAAGAATAGATCTCACCGCATCTCAACTTTATACCCTTAGTGACGCCACTGAACAAATCGTATCTCAACTAGATGATATCGTTACTATAACGCTATTCCAATCCAAGCAACCTCCAGTACAAATTGCTCCTATAACTAGAGAAGTCAATCATATGCTTAACGATATTGCAGCTAAATCTAAAGGGAAAGTTAGAATCATCAGGTCATATCCTGATGAAACCACTGAAGCCAAAGTCGATGCGGAAAATCATTATATAGTCCCTAAACAATTCCAAATTGAAACACAGGGAGAATTAAAAGTTACAAATGGTTATTTAGGT
>CAYRIG010000224.1:0-3257 GCA_964424315.1 uncultured Dehalococcoidia bacterium
ATGAGGCAACCCCATGGTTTCGGGGGGGTTGGGAAACGCCCGCAAAACAATATTTTTACAGCTGCTACATTTATTGCCGTGCAACATGGAACACAAATGTTGATTTCAGCTTTTGTTGGAAGACTTTGGGATAAAACCGGATATATTCATGGCATTTGTTTAGGAATAATATTTTTGGGCATAGGCATAAATCTAATACCACTGGTTGGATATTCACCTATTTCAATACCAATAACGGCAATTATAATTGGAATAGGAATGGGTTTTATACAACCTTCAGCTAGTTCATATATAGCAACTAACGTAAACAAACATTCTTTAGGTCTTAGCATTGGATTTAGTGGAACACTTAAAAACATGTCAAAAATCTTAGGCCCAATCTTTTTGGGTATATTAATTACTTATTTTGGATATGCAAATTCATTACACCTTTTAGGAATTGCAACTATTTTGGGAATAATACCTATCGTATTTGTACTTAAAATTGCGAAATGAAACACTGTCTACATTCCTCACAATAATCAACTACTTTCTTTATGATTCAAATAGATATTTATAGGAACAGGTTGTACTTGTAGTAATACGTTATATTTTGATATATTTATTTTGCGTGAAGTGTATTAAAAGGATATTAAATTGTTGGAAAATGACGAGGTAGTAGTCGGGATAGAACTAACCGACCTAAAAGCAGAGATGCCTGCTAAACATAATAAATACAGTGTAACTGCAATCAAAAAGTTCCAGCAAATTAGAAACCATTCAAATTCTATCCAAGCCTTTATTAATACTAAACTAATTTACCAAGATAATATTCGGCAACGTCATGGTTTTGGCACTATGAAAAAAAGGGCTTAGCTTTTTGAATTTACTCTTTGTAAAATAGACAATAAATTTAGGGGTTAAAAATTTTATATGTTTGAACACGATATTTTGATAATCGGAGCCGGACTCGCAGGACTCCGGGCTGCGGTAGAGGGTGTTAGAAATGGCCTGAATGTCGCAGTTGTTTCAAAAGTTCATCCGGTTCGAAGTCATTCAAATGCAGCTCAAGGAGGAATCAATGCTCCTTTAACCGATCGAGGAGATGATTGGGAAGGACATGCTTACGATACAATCAAAGGGTCTGATTTTTTGGCTGACCAAGATGCAGTAGAAGCGATGTCTAGAGAAGCCGGCGAAGCCGTAATTGAATTAGAGAGAATGGGAGTTATTTTCACTAGAGGAGAAGATGGCAAGCTTGGTAGTAGACGTTTTGGAGGACAAAAAGTAGCAAGAACATTCTTTGTTGGAACTATTACAGGATCAGCATTATTACACGTTCTTTATGAACAATCACTCAAGCTTGGATTAAATGTATATGAAGAATGGTTTGTTACCAAACTCATATTGGAAGATGGAGTTTGCAGAGGGGTTGTAGCTTATGATATTAAAAACGGAGAACTACATACTATTAAAGCTAAGGCTGTTATTATGGCATCTGGTGGCAATGGCAGGGTATTTGAACCTTCTACTCAAGCTTTAATTTGTACCGGTGATGGTATAGCTCTAGCATATAAAGCGGGTGTACCTCTTATGGATATGGAAATGGTGCAATACCATCCCACAACTTTAGCCAGAACAGGAATATTAATGTCTGAAGCCGCAAGAGGTGAGGGTGCATACTTATTGAATTCAAATGGGGAGAGATTTATGGAAAAGTATGCCCCAGATTATATGGAATTAGCTTCTAGAGATGTGGTTTCAAGATCCGAGCAGACTGAGATTGATGAAGGTAGAGGAATAGATGGTAATGTACTACTTGATGTTAGACATTTAGGCAGAGATTACATTGAAAAAAGGCTTGGGTACCTTCAGGAAGTTGCTTCGGAATTTTTAGGCATTGATATGGCTGAAGAACCCGTACCAGTTAGACCTGGAATGCACTACATTATGGGAGGCATTAAAACTGACGTGAATGGTTTGACACAACTACCAGGATTATATGCCGCAGGAGAATGTGCTAATGTAAGCGTACATGGCGCGAATCGACTCGGTGCAAACTCTCTATTAGACACAGTAGTTTTCGGAAGAAGAGCGGCAGAACATGCAGTCGATTACATAAAATCCTTAGGTGAAAATTCCAAGTCTGAAAATGATTTAAAACTTGAACAAGAAAGATTACAGTCAATTCTTGACAGACCAAAAGGTGAAAATATTGCTAGGGTTAGAGAAGATATGGCAGTTGGAATGACTAAAGGGATTGGCGTATGGCGGGATCAAAAATCGATGGAAGGTGCACTAGAAAACCTAAAAACCATAAAAACCAGATTGCTAAACGTTTCAGTTGAGGATAAAGGTAAATTTTTCAATACCAACTTAATGTTTGCTCTCGAGCTGGAATTCATGGTTGACAATGCCGAAGCAATAATTCATGGAGCACTTACTAGAAAGGAAAGTCGAGGTGCCCATTTCAGAACTGATATGCCTAATAGAGATGATAAAAACTGGTTAAAACATACTTTAGTTTTTCATGATGTTGACCATGAAAATAATGTGAGAATAGAAACCTCTCCAGTCACAATAACTAAATGGAAGCCAGTAGAGAGGGTATATTAATGAATGTTAACCTGAAAGTAAAAAGATTTGACCCAGGTGATTCTTCAAAAAACACCTGGTGGCAAGAATACAGTATTGATATCCATAAAGACTCTACAGTTTTAGACGCATTGATTCACGTTAGAGAATACGAAGATACTTCTTTAGCTCTAAGATGTGCGTGTAGAGCTTCTATTTGTGGCTCTTGCGGAATGAAAGTTAATGGAAGTGCTAAGTTAGTTTGTAAAACTAGGGTTGTTGAAATAGCTCCAAACTCCGAACAAATTATCGTTGAGCCAATGGGTAATCAACCTGTCGTGAAAGATTTAGTTGTTTCACTAGATACTTTTTTCAATCAAATTAAAAGAGTCAAACCTTACCTCCAACCTGACCACATACCACAAACAGGAGAGTATATAGCTTCTAATGACTCAATGGAAAATTTACTTACCGCAATGAATTGTATTATGTGTGGTTGTTGTGTATCTGATTGTACTGTTCTAGAAGTTGATGATAATTTTATTGGACCCGCTGCACTTGCTAAGGCATGGAGGTTTGTCGACGACCCAAGGGATTCTAAAAGAACAGATAGGTTAAAAGAGTTAAATGATGAAGATGGTGGATGTTGGGATTGTACGAGGTGTATGCAAGGTGTTGAAGTTTGTCCGAAAGGAGTAGACCCT
>CAYRIG010000225.1:0-3255 GCA_964424315.1 uncultured Dehalococcoidia bacterium
ATTATGGTTTGCTCTATCTTTAATTTTTCCAACACCCTATTCCCCGGCTGATTCGGTTTTCCGTAATGAAAATATTCAGGACCATATATGAGGTCGTCAAAATAATATCCGACGGATAAACCAAATTGGTCGTTATCTTCAAAAGAATGAGGAGTATGGTAGTAAAGGGCGTATCTCATCAATAATTCTTTGACTGGTGAAGTAGCTTTAGAAACTTGAATTTGCTCTGCTTGGGTTAGGTTTATATGAGATGGCTCAGTTGGAGGATGTCCTGATATTTGGGGTATTTTCCAGTGATCATGAAATATGACTGTTCTACCTAAATTAGATTTGACCCAGTCAATAAAACCTTTAGCAATGGTTGTAGTTCCGGAATATTCTGGACCGACCATAATGATTCTCAATTGTTATTCCTTTCGGTTATTAATTTATTAATTCTTAATCTTGCTAAATCTTCTGGAGTGCAATAGCTCAAAATCCCTTCCATTACAACAGAAGTAGTTTGTTTTATAGATTGGCCCGTGTTATCTATAGTAATTTTGTTTTGTAATAAAGATTTATCAAATTCTAATTGAAATTGTTCTGTTATTAAATCTATATCACCTCGAGCAATAATTTGATTTTCATGAGGCGTATTTTTCATTCTTTCTAGAATAGATTCTTTGCTTGCAGTCAGGTGAATCAAGATAGTATCGGGATAGGATTTTATTATTTCCTTTTCAATATACCTTGCATATTTCGTTCTAGGGCCGCCTTGGGGTTCTTTAGGTCCTCCATAATCAAAGTAAATCGGGGCATAAACTGTGTCATCAAAATGATAACCAACATAAATTTTATCTATGGATACCTTAGGTTCAGGTAAGTGATATACGAGACTTTGTCTTTGCAGCATTTCCTTTAATTTTGGAGTGAATTGAGAAATATGAGATTTGTCAGTTTTATTTAATACATATTGTTTTGAATATTGCGGGTAGCATTCTATATTTGGTAATTTCCAATGGTCATGAATGTCAAACTCTGACCCTAAAATCTTTTTGAGTTCTGGTTTTAGCGATTTGGATATTGTACTTGTACCCGAGTATTCACAGCCAACTAATATGATAAACATCAGTTATTAAATCCCAATTTGATTTTCTTTATTTATATCATAAATATATATTTGCCATCGCTATTTTGAATCGTTCCAATTATGTATTTCTACCAAGCTTTTAGCAATTTTATATCTTAAATCATCGATCGATTTGTCTGTCCACTCATAAAATCCCTTTTTGGTCTTTATACCAATTTCATTACATTTCACTTTTTCGTTAAGGAGTTTTGGTGTATTTGACTTAGATAATTCAGGAAATAGATTTTCAGCAATTACTGAGAGTAGATCCCATCCTGCAAGTTCTAAAATCTCAAATATTCCTGCCGTAGCCCATCTCCTACCCAAACCATGAGAAATCGCTTTATCTACATCACTCGCTGATGCTATTTTATTTTCAACTAACCACAAAGCCTCTCTCAATAGAGCTGATTGTAATCTGCTGGTTACGAAGCCCGGGGTTTCCTTATTAAGGATAATCGGTTGAGACCCGGTAGATATTAATATATCTGTAAGTCTCGATGCGGTATCTTGAGTTGTCTCTTCATGCTTAACTATTTCCACCAAAGGTACTAGAACTGCAGGGTTGATATAGTGAGTGACAGCAACGTTGCTTTTGTTTGGGATTTTTGCGAAAAGCAATTTTGGCATTAATGATGAGGTGTTGCTTGTAAGAATTGATGTGGGTTTTAGTAAATCAGATATTTCTTTAAATAAGATTTGCTTGTCTTGAAGGTCTTCATTTATTGATTCGATAATTAGGTCTGAACCACTTATGCACTCTTTTAGATTTGTTGTTAATCCAATATTGTCAATAATACTAGCATTTTGATTGGTATTAACTACGTTTAAATCATTCAAAAGTTCTAACGTTCTGTTAATTCTGTTTTGGGCTTTAAGTAAACTATCTTTGGATCTTCCATACAGAAAAACAGTATACCCGTGAATTGCAAAACGAATACTAATGCCGTGGCCCATCATTCCGGGGCCTAGTACAGTTATTGTTTTATTGGACAATGAATTTATTTTTAGTAAAGATTATTTTGGATCAATTAAACAGATGTTTTGTATGTTTCTATCAGCGAGATGTCCTCTGATTTGGCCTACGTTTGCTACCCAGTAATCACTACCATAGAACGCTTCTTCTTTGGTTTTCAAATCATCTTCATCTTTATATGTTCTAATCCAGATGAATTTCGTATCCTCATCATTAACAGATAGGACCGGCATTCCCATTTGCGTTTCTCTTACTCTTTCATATAATTCGGTTTGAAATAAATTGAGCCAATTGGATAACATGCCTTTGTTGATAGTGTATGTACGTAAATGTGCAACAGAATGACCCGATATTTTTGTATTTGCCAATTCCGTTACCGGCTTTATGATTTGGATGTTACGATGTGCAATATGACTTCTTACTAGGTCAACGTTATTGTTCCACCAATCACTTCCATATAATATTGCCTCTTGAGATTTTAGGTCCTCTGCATCTTTAAATATACGGATCCAGATAAATTGAGTGTTTTCATCGTTTATAGAAACGACAGGAACATCGATGCCTAGTTCAACATTTCTTGGGTATAATTCAGACTTGTATAATTTTATCCAGTCTTCCATCATCCCTTTGTTAATGGTATATGTTCTAATTTGACCTATCATATTATTGTCATCCTTTTAGAAAAATCTAAATTAATTGATTTTTAAAATAATACTACTTTGGTACTCTACATGCGAGTTTTCAAATTAGATTCTTGATGAATGGCAAGTCTTATGTTCTCGGATTCAATATTCTCTATTTTATTTCTTATTTAAAAACATAATAGATACTAAGGCGATCACTGAACACAACGATAAAAATATAACTGCAATTTGTTGTCCAAAGCCGAGTGTTGTTACTATAAATCCCCATGAAAATGAAGCTAGTATGGCAGAAAGTCTACCTACTAACCCATGAAATCCAAAAAACTCTCCTATTTGGTTTTGAGGGCTTACTAAAACTAGTAAAGGTCTGTCCGATACCCAAAGACCTGGAGTAACAATTCCGGCTCCCATTCCCAATAATGCCCAATATATTTCTTTGTTTGCCAAATCGAGTTCAGGTATCAGGCCTCCAATAGCTAATAGACAGACCATGATGACGAGATTGATTTTGGTAGTTATAACCACAC
>CAYRIG010000226.1:0-3249 GCA_964424315.1 uncultured Dehalococcoidia bacterium
GCTTCATCAATCCGGGGGGTAATCAGACCATTTAACTCCCCTAAAATAAATGGGGGCCTTTCTTTCGGACTAGTGTAATTAACATGTCCGGGTTCATAAATTCCTGCTCCATAAGTCACCACCGCTCCAATTACTCTAGTCCATCCCAAAATCGCTGCGATTCTATCGTCATTTATTGAGTTCTGGGCAGATATCACATAGCTTCCATGATTAAGGTATGGCTTAATAAAGTGTGTGGCCCATTCAGTGTCATAAGATTTAACAGCCAAGATAACTATGTCATAAAAATCGCCTCGAGTAGAAACATCGGATATATGCAAAATGGAAGGATGGGTAACAAATTCGTCCTCCATTGTTGTAACTCTAAGGCCATTTGACTTAATCTGCTGGACATTTTCTGGCCACATGTCTATTAGGGTGCAGTCGATGCCATTTTTTGCGAAAAACCCACCTATTGTTGAGCCGATTGCACCAGCGCCTAAAATTGCTATTTTCTTCTGTGTCATACTTACCTCCGTA
Organism: uncultured Dehalococcoidia bacterium; assembly: GCA_964424315.1. Taxonomy (GTDB): domain Bacteria; phylum Chloroflexota; class Dehalococcoidia; order Lucifugimonadales; family OSU-TB39; genus OSU-TB39. The sequence continues at coordinate 520 of CAYRIG010000226.1, forward strand.
AAGACATTAAATAAAAGGCATTAAATAAATAAATCAAGATTAGCCGGGGATCGGCGGGAACAGTTCATCTGATATAAATCTGTTAAGAACATTTTCAGTAATTTTTGAAATATTATTATCATACTGATTATAAGATAATCCTCCACACCAATTAATTGATCCTGTAGAAAAAACCGCTCCTCCTTTAGGGGTTTCAAAAAACACTACATCCGACCTAACAAATTCATTCACTTCACCATGTTGCTCAGAATCAGTTGTGAATATCTCTTCTATTACATGATGGTAAGCTTTAGTGTGCCTACCAGCAGATGTTGCTAGTAACAGCGTGTGGGGAGGAGTGCCTAACTCAAAGTCTAACCTATCGATCTCATCGCCCGCAGCCCCATAATTCAACATCAAGGATGGAAAATCTCCTAACAAGATATCTTTAGGAATTCCATCAAAAATGAACTTTACCCTTTCATTCAAAGAATCCGGCTGTTGAACATAACCCGTTCCTATATCAAACCCTTGTGCGCCAAATCCAACTCCTGCTAATTTCTGAGGGGCAATCCCACGATTTCTCCACACTCCACCAAGTTCTCCAGTAGTTGAGTGGTAATATTCACCAGGTTCAGCTTTCCATATATTAGTACCCCCCCAACGCCGTATCTCAATCACATGAGGTCGCTCAGGGTCAAATGAAGTTACCCAATAAAACCCATTACCGCCTAAATACATCATCCTGCCTCCGTTTGCCAAATAAGAGCTGAGTGCTTCCAGCATTTGACGTGACCAATACTCTGGGTGAGATCCTAAAACTATCACACTATATTGATCTAATAATGCGTCGCCATCAAAATGTAGATCCTCAGAGGTAAAAACATCAAAGTCATTACCTTTATTCTCTAACCAATCAGCAATTATTAAATCGGCAGCAAAACAATGAGGCCCACCTCGAGCAGCATAAATGATATTTGGTCTCATGTTTAATTGAGGTATTTTTCTGGTTTGATACGCCACCCCACTTCCATCGCTATGTAAGTCATACATTGAATTTAAGTTATTTCGCTCAATATAGTTTTGTTCATCTTTATGTACATCTAAATTTAGATTTGGTACTAAATCCTTTGCTATCTTTGCATGCTGTGTTGAATTTTCTGATAACACATGTTCGTTTCCATAAGCTAGATATGTATTCGTTTCAAGCAAAAATCCTATTTTTGACTGAGGTTTGCCTAAGTGAGCTCTGACGAAAAACGGAATATGGTCATTTGCCTCTCCTGAAACAGTCTTTAGAGCGTATATACCGCTTCTAAAATCACTCGGCACTTTCCAACGTATACTTACGTCCCAAGCCGCATCATCTATATCATCTTCATGAAAATGTATCGCACCATATTCATTAGGATTCTCTTCAGCAATATAATTCTCTCCGGTCCAGTTATGACCAGTCGAGGCTCTCAGCGGCAAGTTAACTACCTTTCCGTTTAATCCGTTGGGTCCTATGTCCGTCGCAATTTGAGTGGACATTCCTACAGAAAAATCCCAACTTGCTACAACTTTTTCCTTAATAAATTCATTAGAATCGGTGGATAATTGGTCTAAATCGTCTAACGAAACAACTTTGTTATATATTGTTGGATTCTCAATTTTGCCGTTAAATCCTTTTTGATGCTTCCCATTTGCATCAATAGAAGCTGCGATAAACAAAGGGTCTTCCGTATACATAATTTGCTTGAAATTTATCGATTTATCTACAACTGTTCTTTCAGATTTTTGAGTCCAGCCAATAGGTTGTTGATAAATTTTGACTGTTCCTTCGACGCTGTCAAAAGAGGCTGCAACAAAATACCAATTTGACTTTCGAAGCTTCCTTCCAGAACTAATACAGTCAGATTCTTTACCATCCCCAACCCATAGAGATAATTCTCCGATTTTATTTACAAAAAGCCCGTAACCTTTATTACCCTCCTTGGATAATTTCGTAATAATTGCTTGCGACGTCCCGCTACCAGGGTGGGTGGGATATATCCACCCAGTAATGGTGAAACTTTCGCTAAGATTAAGAAAAGGATTATGATTCGCAATTACGTATGAACCTCCGTATAACTTCTGTTCATACCCAGGATATTGCCCTGCTATATCACTGGCTACCGGTTCAGTTTTAAATCCTGGTCCTTTTGGGTTGGGATCACCATGAATTATACGAACCAATTCAGCTTTATAATTTGGATTCTTGCTCGACACATAAAATTCTATTGTTTCTCCTGGCTTAACACTAAGTTTGTTTGTATATCCGGTTAGCTGCATGTTGTTCCTCGCTTATCGTTATTATCGATATCTCTTGTAATTGTTTGACACCGAGATGATGATGATTCATGAATTATAGTTTTGAATCGGCTTCTCCTCAACAAACATAATAGTTTTACCATGCAGAGAACGCTGACCTTGTTGACTCTATTTCAAACCACTGTTAAATTTTGTTGATCCTTAACATTCGATTTCAATAAATTTAATTCGGAGAATAAAAATGGCAGAAAAAGGAAGAGCAGCAGTATTAGTAGCAGATCGTAAATTTGAGATCCGAGAATTTCCGACTCCAGAAGTAGATCCTGAAGGAATATTAGTTAATGATTAATTTTCATCTATTGCCTTTTACTTCATTCTCTTATTGTAACACTAAATCAAATATTATACTTTCTGTTCATCCTTTTCTTTTCTAGGGTAGTGGACTGCAAGGATTTTCAT
>CAYRIG010000227.1:0-3248 GCA_964424315.1 uncultured Dehalococcoidia bacterium
AATCCTTTCAGGACGCTCTTGATGTTTGGAATAAAAGGAACTAATAATGCCTATTAAAAGAGTAAAATTCACTTATGAACAAGAGATGATAAAAGAACCAATCATTTCTATGTTGTGTAAAGACTTCGACCTGGTAACAAACATTAGAAGAGCTGATGTTAGGGAAGATATGGGATGGGTTGTACTAGAAATAGAGGGCGAAGAAGATGAAATACAAAAAGCCTTAGATTGGGTTGCTACAAAGGGAGTGCGCGTAGATCCAATTTCCGGTGATGTAGTAGAAGGATAATATTAGAGGTTTTATAAAAATGAGTATTGATGTGAGGATTCCAGCTCCATTACGTAGAGTCACAAATGGAGCCGATAAAGTAAGCGTTGAAGCAGAAAATCTATCTGCTGTTGTGGAAGCTTTAAATGAAGCTTATCCAGGTATCAAAGATAGGTTATGTGATGACTCGGGCTCGTTGCGAAATTTTGTTAATGTGTATATTAATGGAGAAGATGTTAGATTTTTGGACGGTTTAGATACACCGACTAAATCTGGAGACGAAATTTCAATTGTCCCTGCTGTAGCTGGCGGCTGTTAAACTCTTAATTTCCGAAATTTTCATTTTTAATATCTAACCATTTTTGTTTCTGATCAATTCTGATTGATTCGTTGGTCGGCCGATATTCATTTAAAAATCGTTTTTTATAATCTTTAAATTCGCCTATCTGAATTGAATTTCTCATATTAGTCATCAAATTAGTGATAAAACGCAAATTATGTATTGATGCAAGCCTGTAACCCAAAAGTTCTTTTGCTCTGAATAGGTGACTTAAATAACTTGCGGTAAAATTCATGCAGGTATAGCAGTCGCACTCTGCTTCTATAGGCCTGTTCATTGTTCGAAACCGTTTTCCCACTATATTAATTCTTCCTTTAGATGTGAATAAACTACCATTTCTGGCTACTCTTGTAGGTAAAACACAATCAAACATATCTATTCCAACAGCAACAGATTCGAACAGGTCTTCTGGTGACCCAACTCCCATCAAATACCTTGGCTTATCTTCAGGTAACAACTGAGCTGTGAAGGAAGCTATGTCATACATTTTTGATTTTGTTTCCCCTACACTCAAACCGCCAATTGAATAGCCATCAAAATCTAATTTTGTGATTTGCTTTGCTGACAATTCTCTTAGGGTTTTTTCTGTACCTCCCTGCACGATTCCAAAAAGAGCATATTGGTCGTTACTTTTGACGTTAAGTGATCGTTCTGCCCACGATGTGGTTCTTTGCACGGCCGTTTTTAACGTGTCTAAGTCATTGGGAAGTTCTACACACCAATCTAAAGGCATTACAATATCTGAACCTAAAGATTCTTGATAATAGATTACCTTTTCTGGGGTAAATAAATGACTTGAACCATCCAGATGTGATGTAAATTCGATACCATCTTGATCTGTTTTCATTAAACGCCCCAAGCTGAACCCTTGGAAGCCACCATAGTCAGTCAAGATTGGTCCGTCCCAACCCATAAATTTCCCTAAACCTCCAAAATCCTTGATTAACTCAACACCAGGCCTTAGATATAGGTGATAAGTGTTACCAAGAATAATTTGTGCATTTAATTCAGTTAAGTCCTTAGGATCCAGCGACTTGACGCTAGCCTGAGTGCCAACTGGCATAAATACAGGAGTATCTATAGTTCCTTTTGCTGTATGAATGGAACCGGTTCTAGCTCGTCCGTCTGTAGCTTCTAATTTAAAAATCAAGATATTAAATCTTCCAGACAGTCTAATTTAAACTGAACTGACGTTTTTAAGAGCTTGTGTTATTTCGGAGTCGGTTACTTCAGAATTTGTTGTGGCCGATCCAATGTCGTTTAACAATACCCAATGAACTTTTCCACGGATTCGCTTTTTATCAGACACAATCCTATCTTTTACATTATCGATACTTAGATTTTTAAATTTCACAGGCAAGTTAAAAGTTTTTAATAAGGTTTCCTGTCTGATTAGGTCATCACTACTCAATAAGTTTTTCCCTACAGAAATATGTCCTGCTGCCATCATGCCAATACTGACAGCTTCTCCATGAAGGTATGATGAATAGTTAGTAATGGATTCTATAGCGTGGCCAATTGTGTGTCCGTAATTAAGCAAAATCCGTTTTCCAAGTTTCTCAAATTCATCCTCTGAGACCCTTTCTGCCTTAATTGATATGCTGTGTTTTATTAATTTTGTTGTGACATCTAAGTCTAGTTTCTTCAAATCAGAAGCATTCTTCTCGAAGCTTTCTAGCAATGATTTATCAAGTGCTAGTCCATGTTTTAAACCTTCCGCCCATCCTTCAGTTAGGATTCGTTTTGGTAGTGTCTGAAGCGTATTGGTATCTACTAATACAAATTTAGGCTGATGAAAACTACCAACTAAATTTTTACCTTGCATAAGGTCAACGCCTGTTTTCCCGCCTATTGAAGAGTCCATCATGGCTAAGAGAGTTGTAGGTACATGTACAACGGGCAGTCCTCTAAGGTAGGTAGCTGCAACATAACCGGCTAAATCTCCCACAACGCCACCACCAACAGCAACAATTACATGACTCCTCTCTGCGTTACGCTCCGCAAGCCATGTGTAAATCAATTCAACAGTCGATAGATTTTTATGCTCCTCTCCTGGTTCCATAGTAAAAGAATGCGATTCTATTCCACTTGATTCCATAGAGTTCTGAACTTCACGTGCGTACTTGTTCGCTCCTTGGTCTGTTATTACGTATCCCACAGATGGGTTAACTACTTTCTTTAATCTGCTACCTAGTTGACCTATGTTTCCTTGAGCTACCCATATAGGATATTTCCCATTTTTCGTATCAACCATACTCGAGAGTTCTTCAGGAGCAATTGTCGATATTTCTGTATCGTGAGATTGATTAATTAAGTGGATTGCTCTAATAAGTTCGCTCGCAACAGTTTTTTCCGATAATTTATCGGTGTGTATTGTCCAGTCTGCTTGTGAATATAAATGTTGGCGATGTGTTTTAAGTTTTGAAACGGATTTTACTGACAGATCGCCTTTAAGCATTGGACGAATTTCGGAAGAAACATCTTGTTTTAATCGATTAATAATCGTGTCTATACTCGCTTCCAAACATATTGTAAAGCCGCTTTTTGCCATTACGGTTTGGTTTCTTTCATCAGTTAAGATTCCGCCACCAGTTGATATTATCAAGTTGTCATCAGCCACAACTTCCAAAAGTTTTTTGT
>CAYRIG010000228.1:0-3232 GCA_964424315.1 uncultured Dehalococcoidia bacterium
CCGATATGTTTAAGTATTACAGGAAACGGTTTGCGTCAGGCGTTATCGATTTTACAGGAGAATAGAGATTTACAAATCCAAGAAGTGCCTACAGGATATCAAGCATTAGACTGGAAGGTGCCTCGTGAATGGAACATTCGTGACGCGTATATTAAAGATAAGACAGGTGAGCGTGTTATAGATTTCCAGAAATCCAATTTACATGTTGTAAATTACAGTATACCTTTTTCAGGTACTATGACCTTGGATGAGTTATGCCCTCATCTTTATACCAACCCAGCCCAACCAGATGTCATTCCGTGTGTCAATAGTTACTATGAGGACAGGTGGGGGTTTTGTTTGTCTCAAAACCAATTAGACGGACTGTCTGATGGATTATATGAAGTGTTGGTTGATAGTAGTCTTGAAGAAGGTAGCCTTAGTTTTGCAGATGCCGTAATACCGGGTTATTCAGATAGAGAGATTCTTTTTTCTACTTATATGTGTCATCCGTCTCAAGCTAATGATAATTTATCTGGCATAGTATTAACTGCTTTTTTATATGATGTTTTGTCTGAGTGTAAGCTTAGATATAATTACCGGTTCATTTTCGTGCCTGAGGCTATAGGGGCTCTTGTGTACCTCTCTAAATATGGGGATCATTTTAAAGATTATATGCATGCAGGTTATGTAGTAACGTGTGTTGGAGATGATGGTCCATATACATATAAAAGATCGATTAATGGTAATTCGATCGTGGATAAAGTGGCGGAACATTGCCTTAAATACGTTGGGCGTGATGAAGACGTGAAAATAATCGATTTCTTTCCTACAGGTAGTGATGAAGCACAGTTTTGTTCCCCTGGATTTAATTTACCAGTTGGGTCCTTAATGAGATCAATGTATAAGACTTTTTCTGAATTTCACACATCTTTAGACAACATGGATTTTGTATCCTCTGAAGGTATTGCGAATTCATTGAAGGCATATTTGAGAGTCATTCAGGTTCATGAGATGAATAGGGTTTATGTGAATTTATCTCCAAATGGAGAACCACATCTTAGTAGTCGTGGACTTTACCCAACAATTGGTGCGGGAAAATTGCTTCCAGAGGCGGTGGAAAGGATAAGGTATTTACTTGCTTATTCGGATGGACATAGAGATTTAGTAGATATTGCTAATGTGGCTGGCCGTCCAGCATGGGAGTTCGGACCAGAAATTGAGGCTCTTGTCAAAGTTGGGTTGTTGAGTGCAAATGCGTGTTAATAAATACATTGTTTATAAATTAAGCTTGTGAAAATGTCAGAATCAGTAACTCCATTTTTTGCAACTGGTACTGCTCGTGGAGGCACAGGAATTTTGGTCCAAACTCTTGGGACACATAGTCAAGTGGAATGTGCTCTTGATCCTTTTATTCGTATTTATCAGTCTCTTAGAAATGATCTCGTTGATTCTAATTTGGGTAACCTTACAGAACATAGTTTCTTTGATTCTACTTCCCCATTGGATGATTACTATTTTTCGGATTGGAAATCTAGAATACTTGATACGGTTTTGGACGCTAACTTATCCGAGGTCATTCCGAATATTGAACTTAAAAAATTCGTTGAATCTATGAAACCCAGAACTCTTTTGGATTCTGGAGATTTGGTGCCATTTATGGAAAATTTGGGAGGTGAAACATATAAAGATCTCGTTCAAAGTGCCATTAATGTCGTAAAAGAAGCCAGGGGGTCCAGTGCTACTAAATGGGTTGGAATACATGAGAATTGGACAATCGAGATGTTTCCTGCTCTTGCAAAAACATTTAAAGAAAGTAAGTTCATCATATGTTTACGCGATCCTCGTGCAGTTATGGCTTCGCATTTAAATGCACCTCCGGATTTACACGCTCATATTTTGAGTTACATTCGTGGAATGCGTAAGTTATTTAATCTAACCTCATATTTTCTAAAATTACCGATTTTCAGAGATCGTTTATTTGTAGTTACGTATGAACATATTATGAGACATCCTAAATTTACGGCAGAGAAATTATGTCGATTTTTTAATGTTAGATTTGAGTCTCAGATGATTGACCCAGATAAACATTTTGACAGGTCCACGGGTGGTGAGTGGAGTGGACTCAGTAGTTTTGAAAAAAAAGTTAGTGGTTATAATCCTGCTCGTATTGATAGGTGGCGGATGCATTTGGATCCAAGAATCCTTGAATTGATGGAAGTTTGCCTGGATCCAGACATGAGACATTTTGGATATATGCCTACAGAAGATCGACTTAACTCAGTTGTTTCAGACGTCCCGTTTAAAGTGCTTGTTGAAGATAATGATGGAGATAAAGTTTGGAGAACAGATACAGGAATTCCTGAAATGGAATACGATTTGGAAATGGCTCGCCGTGAAGTTATTAGACTTGAGAATGAACTGTCAGACCACCAAATAATTCGGCAGTACTTTTTAAAGGAAGAAGTTTATAGAAGTATTTTGGATGAGATGCCTGTTTATGAAGGAGATATCGGTGCAAAGGGAGGTATTTGGAACGTATAACATCATGAAATCAGGTAAGTTTATTGTTTTATAGCCAATTCCAATATAGTCAATTTATTTGGTGTCATTAGAATAATAATGAGTTTGTTTGAAGGTAAATTATTGCAAAGACCTGAATTTGAGTTCGGTACTAAGGCACAAACTTTGACGAAACTCAAATCGTTGGTCAAAAGTTCGATTATAGGTGAGGTTTATTATTTCGAAGTAGATATTTGGCGGAAATGTGAACATCAAATAATACAAGAAATCGAAGAAATTTTTGGGCCTTCTATGTTAGCTATACGAAGTAGTGCTGTTTCTGAAGATTCTTCGGAACATTCAATGGCTGGTGAATTCACTTCTATATTGAATGTTGATGGAACTCAACGTTCAATTTTAGCTTCTGCGGTTAATGAAGTGGTTAATTCAATGACTGGAAACCCACATGATCAAATTCTTGTCCAACATATGCTTCAACAAGTTGCTGTTAGCGGTGTTATTACTACTCATGTTTTAGGCGATGGAGCACCTTACTATGTTTTAAATTATGACGATGAGTCTGGGAGAACAGATACTGTTACTGGGGGGCTTGGTGTAAACAAGACGGTTATGATACATCATAGCGTTGACGAGAAGTTCGTGGAGTCAACTCGAGTTGTGAATTGGTTAGATATGGCTCGAGAACTTTTTGCAATTTGCGGCGGTTTGCCACTAGATATTGAATTTGCAC
>CAYRIG010000229.1:0-3231 GCA_964424315.1 uncultured Dehalococcoidia bacterium
TGATTTATAAATATAGGTACAAGGTTTAGTAATCATGATAGATAGATATTCTCGCCCAGAGATGAAAAAAATTTGGTCGGATGAAAATAAGTACGATAAATGGTTGAAAGTAGAGTTGGCTGCTTGTGAGGCATGGACTCAATTGGGAAAGATTCCCGAGGATGATATGTGTAAACTCAGGACAGCTACTTACAATATGAAAAGGCTGAACGAAATTCTAAATGTTACTAAACATGATATGACAGCATTTTTAAAATCTATAACGGAATCAATTGGTCCTGAAGGAAGATGGATACATAAAGGTTTAACTACTAGTGATGTTTGGGACACAGCTACTAGTTTACAGCTTTTAGAGGCCAGCAATTTGCTTAACACAGAGATTGATAAGATGTTGAGCATTTTAAAAACCAAAGCTGTTGAGCATAAAAAGACTATTATGATGGGGCGAACACATGGAGTTCATGCTGAACCGATTACCTTTGGGTTAAAGCTTGCTCTTTGGTGGGATGAAATGAGAAGGAACAAAGAAAGACTGGAATCAGCAATGAAATCTATTAGTTTTGGTAAATTATCTGGTCCAGTGGGTACATATGCTACTGTTCCTCCTGAAGTTGAAGATAGAGTGTGTAGTTATTTAGGTTTAAAACCTGCACCAGTGTCAAACCAGGTTTTGCAACGTGACAATCATGCGGAATTCATTACAACGTTATCCCTTATAGCATCTTCTTTAGAGAAATTTGCAACTGAAGTCAGGGGTTTACAGAGGACTGAAATAAGAGAAGTTGAGGAGCCTTTTGGACAAGGTCAAACTGGCTCTTCTTCTATGCCTCATAAAAGAAACCCTGAGCTTTCTGAAAGAATATGCGGACTTTCGAGATTAATTAGAGGTCATGCCCTAACTTCTTTAGAGAATATAGCTCTTTGGGGAGAAAGAGATATAAGTCATTCCTCCGCTGAGCGCATTATATTTCCAGATACATGTTTGGCATTAGACTATATGATTTCAATATTTATTAGGATTCTAGAAGGGATGACTGTTTACACGGATAGGATGGAATCAAATTTGAAATCAGGTAAAAGCGTATTTTTCTCTCAAAAAGTGATGCTGAATCTTGTTGATTCTGGTATGTCTAGGGAAAATGCTTACAAGATTGTACAAACGTTAGCTTTGAAATCAGTCGATGAAAACATTGATTTTCAAGATTTAGTAAGTAATAACAGGGATGTAAATAAAGTATTGTCTCCATCAGATATTGATAAATTATTTGACCATAATCAATATTTGGTACATTTAGATGAAATATTTGGTAGGCTAGGATTTTAAACCGTTGCGGTATAAGTGTTATATTTCGTTAGTGAAAAATTTGTTGAAGGAGAATATTTGAATGGAAGCTATTCGTGAATCATCATATCCAAATCTGATATATAGAGGTAAAGTGCGTGATACCCATGATATTGGAGATAATAAGTTTTTAATGGTATCTACAGATAGGATCTCTGCTTATGATGTTGTTTTGCCCAATGTTGTACCTGGTAAAGGTTCTGTATTGAATCAAATATCATCTTTTTGGTTTGGCAAAACTGAACATATAGTCAAAAACCATTTTATAGAATTAGGTTTAGATACTAATGATTTAAAATTGGAACATGGACTTGCTACTAGATCAATGATTGTAAAAAAAGCTGATAGGGTTGACGTTGAGTGTATAGTTCGGGGATATATTACCGGCTCAGCTTGGTCGGAATATAAATCGACAGGTAAAGTATCTGGTATGCCTATGCCAGAGGGTCTTAAAGAAGGTGATAAATTTCCAGACCCTCTGTTTACACCCACTACTAAAGCAGATGAAGGTCATGATGAAAATATGACTATACAAGAAGTTATTGATATGGTTGGTGTTGAAACGAAAGATAAATTAACTGAATTATCTATAAATATTTATAACTATGCTCATGATTTTGCTTTGGCTACTGGTATTATTATTGCAGATACAAAAATGGAATTTGGATTTATTGATGGAGAATTATGTTTAATTGATGAACTATTAACTCCTGATTCAAGTAGGTTCTGGGATACGGTTGGATACGAACCTGGTAAATCTCAGCCTAATTTTGATAAACAGTATGTTAGGGATTGGTTGAATTCTCAGGGATGGGATCATAATCCACCTGCACCAGAGCTTCCTGAAGATGTAGTAAATATAACTCGTGATAGGTACACAGAAGCTTTTACTAGGTTGACGGGACAGACATTACGATAATTTAGAGGTTAAGGGAATATACAAATGGCAAATAATTCTCAAGATGTTAGTAAAAAGAAAAGATCATCCAGTCAAATTAGGGCTGATAGGCGTGGAAGACAACAACGAAAGAAGCGTACTAGGAATTATTTTATTTATATGGGTGTAGGGTTAATTGCGTTTTTACTTATTGCCTCGTTATTCGCGACAAGTTTACCTTTCGATTTCAGCGGCGGTTCATCTCCAGCAGTTGATGAGCAAGGTCAGAGTATAGGGATTAAGCAAGAGGGAGTAAAAGGTGGAGTTGAAGGATTACATTTTGAACCTGGAGAAGCGCTACCTTCAGATTACACTAGTAAACCAGCCACTTCTGGATATCATTACTCGGGTATTAACTTAGATATTCCTGAACAACAAGCACCTGTACCGTGGAGAGTTTACAATACTCCTATTTCAGATGAAGTTTTGGTTCACAATCTTGAACATGGAGGAGTTGGGATTCATTACAATTGTCCGGAAGGGTGTTCAGCATTGGTCGAATCTTTAACTGAAATAGTGGGTACAAAGCAAAAAGTTTTGCTATCCCCATATCCCGACATGGATAATAAAATTGCTTTGACTGCTTGGGAGTATTTGGATGTGCTTGATGTATTAGATAAAGAAAGAATTGAGTTGTTTATCGAAACTCATGTTAATTCTAGAAATGCTCCCGAATGGAACGCTCCGAATATGCGATAGTTTACTACTAGGAGTAATGATGCTTTATACAGCGAGGATTTTTGTTTCACTTAAGCCGTCTGTCAATGACCCTCAAGGAAGTACGGTAAGACAAGGTTTGATTGATATGGGATTTGATGAAGTAATGGATGTTAGGGTAGGAAAATATATAGAGTTAACGGTGGAATCTCAAACTGAAAAATTTGCTGAAGATAAAGTAAATGATATGTGTGACAAATTGCTTAGCAATCCAGTCATAGAAATGTATGATTTT
>CAYRIG010000230.1:0-3210 GCA_964424315.1 uncultured Dehalococcoidia bacterium
TTTTATCAGCGTATAATCCTCCGCAGTTTATAGTCCATTCGGTCTCAAAATCACCCAAAGTGGTATTTAAATAAGTCTTTCCGTGCTGTGATTTATACCCAAGAAATTGACACGAAGTATAAAGATCCACTCCTTGTTTTTCTGCATCTTGAGCATATGATTTAGCAACTAATTTGTAATCTACTATGCCTGTATTGGGCGAGTGCAACGCCCCAAGACCACTAGCATATGGTTCAATTTCCTTTATCTGATCTTTATCAATCATTTTTAAACCATCAACTCCATTAGCTAAACCACGACCATGTAAATCTTTCAACATTTCCAATTCTTTATTGTTCGTCGCTACAATTAATTTCCCACAAAGCTCATATTCAATCCCTTTGAGATCACAATATTTCCTTAATTCTTTGTTACCTGCATAACAAAAATTGCCTTTTTTTGAACCAGGTTTGTAATAGATACCCGCATGAATCACACCACTGTTATGACCGGTTTGGTGTTCAGCAAAATCATCTTCTTTCTCTATAACTGCAATATCCAAATCAGGATATTTGTGAGACATTTTCATTGCGGTGGATAATCCGACTATACCGCCTCCGATAATGATTACGTCATAAGTTTGCAATACATTCACTCCAATTCAAAATAGCCCATAACTAAACGGCTTTTAGTTGAAATTAATTTATGTTTTTGTGATTATAAATAATCTCTAAGACTTAAATTAAAATATATCAAAAGATATCACGAAACTAAAACACTTGAGAACCAAATTATAAATGAATAAAAAAACTTCTTTTAAATGCATATCTCAAGAATGTGGAGAAACTTACGACTTAATCGAGATTATATACAGATGTAGCAGATGTAATAGTCTACTTGAGGTATATCACGATATTAATAGTCTAAGCCGCCGCAGCCCATCAGCATGGATGAGACTCTTTGATGAAAGATACATGAAAACATCTTATCCATTTGGAAGCGGGGTATGGGGGAAAAAAGAATGGGTGCATCCGGATATTGAAATAGACAATATTGTATCTCTATATGAAGGTGGGACTAACTTGTTCTGGGCAGAACGTTTTGGAAGAGAGTTGGGTATGTCAGACCTTTGGATAAAACAATGTGGCAACAGTCACACTGGTTCATTTAAAGATTTGGGAATGACTGTACTAATCTCTAATGTAAAACAAATGCTATCCAATGGAGTTGAAATAAAGGCAGTGATTTGCGCTTCAACTGGAGACACATCCGCTGCGCTAGCAGCATATTGCGCAGCGGCAGGAATACCAACAGTAGTATTACTACCTAAGGGTAAAATATCTATTTCCCAATTAATTCAACCCCTATCAAATGGAGCAATCACCCTAGCTGTGGACACAGATTTTGATGGTTGTATGAATTTAGCAAGAATGTTGAGTGATGACAAAACATTTTATTTGGCCAATTCGATTAATCCCTTGCGTATAGAAGGACAAAAAACTATAAGCGTAGAAGTCGTACAGCAAGATGATTGGGCAGTTCCTGACTGGGTAATCGTACCAAGTGGTAATTTAGGCAACGTTACAGCTGTTGGTCTAGGCTTCAAAATGATGTATGATCTTGGACTCATATCATCATTACCTAGATTGGTTGCAGCACAATCAGCAAACTCAGCTCCATTGTTTAAAAGTTACGAAACAAACTATCAAACATTTGAACCTATTACATCAAAACCAACGCTTGCAAGTGCTATACAAATTGGAAATCCAGTTAGTGCACCAAGGGCAATCCCTATCCTCAAAGAATTTAACTCAGTTGTAACGGCTATAACTGAATCAGAGCTATCTGAAGCAGCAGCTAAAGCTGACCGAACCGGTCTATATTGTTGTCCACAAACAGGAGTGGCTATAGCTTCCCTAATCAAGCTTTTAGATTCAGGAACGATACAAAAAAATGAAAAAGTCATTGTACTTTCAACAGCTAACGGCTTAAAGTTCACAGACTTTAAATCTAGTTATCATGAAAAAACCATAACAGGGATAGATATACAACTAGATAACTCTCCAATTGAAGTTTCTAGTGATTATAAAACTTTATTAAATACGGTAATGAACAATATAGGTTAGCAATTCAATTATGCTGAGATATCTAAACGTTCAATGAGGAAAAATGACAAAATTAATTTGCCACGAAAACAGCTACACTAAAGAATTTGATGCGACGGTCACTGATATATCAGAATCGGGAATAATTTTAGATAAAACAGCTTTTTACCCAGGTGGAGGTGGACAACCTTCAGACAAAGGATCAATCATATTTGAAAATATTGAATATCAAATAAGTGGTATCCAAAAAGAAGGCAAAAACTACATTCATAAAATAGATTCCCATGATATTCCTATAAACGGGAAAATTCATGGCGTAATTGACTGGGAATATAGGTATAATCTCATGCGTACTCACACAGCTTTACATATTCTTTGTGGGGTTGTATGGCGTGATTATAAAGCATTGGTTACGGGCGGAGACATGAAACCACTTTCAGCGAGAATGGATTTTGAATTAAATAATTTGTCCTCAGAATTTGTCAAAGAAGTAGAGACAAGTATTAATAAAGAAGTAAAAAATCAACTTGATATAGAAATCAAAGTGTTAGAAAGAGAAGAAGCTTTTAAAATACCAGACCTTATTCGAACCAAGATAAATTTATTACCCGATTCGATAAAGGAAATACGCACAGTTAATATAACTGGATTGGACATTCAAGCAGATGGAGGCACACACGTAAATAATACAAGAGAAGTAGGAAAAATCATTGTTGTAGGACACGAAAGTAAAGGGAAAATTAATAAGCGTTTAAGAATTAAAGTGGAAAATTGAACGATAAAATAAATTTCAACTTCGAAAATTTAATATCCAAATCTATACCTGATTTAATACCACCCCAAGAACATCCAAAACCGAAATATGATTTTGGAGTTGCTTATCCTGACCCAGAGTCAATGCCAATTTCAAAATTGATAAACTCTCTCAGTACCGGTCTTGAAGAAGAAGGAAAAGACCTAGCATTTTACCCACATCCTGACGGGTATACTCCACTAAGAGAATTCGTTTCAAAAAAACTGTCTCTAGAAAAAAACATTGATATCGAACCAGAGCAGATCATTTTGACTGACGGGTCTCTTGAATCGATTTACACCGTTTCCGAGGTGCTTATTGACAAAGATGATG
>CAYRIG010000231.1:0-3191 GCA_964424315.1 uncultured Dehalococcoidia bacterium
AGCATTTAAAGGCAGTTTATCGGCAACAGAAGTAGGAAATTCCATGATAAAAGGAATTGGAAATGTTATAGAGGATTCAAACAATATATTGATTCCGGTAGCAGACGGCGGTGACGGAACCCTTGAAACCCTAGTTGCATCTAGCAAAGGTAAAATTAACTCTATAAAAGTCACTGGGCCTCTCGGTGAACAACAAGATGCTGAATGGGGTGCATTAGGTAGAAATAAAACTGCAATAATTGAAATGGCCCGTAGTTCGGGATTAGCCTTAGTACCATCTAATAAACTAAATCCTCTAATAGCAACTACCTTTGGTTTGGGGGAAGTCATTTTAGACGCATTAAACCAAGGGTATAGGGATTTTATAATCGGTATAGGTGGAAGCGCAACAAACGATGCCGGTGCTGGTATGGCACAAGCATTAGGAGTTAGATTGCTTGATTCAAAAGGAAATGAACTAGCTTTTGGAGGTGAATCTCTATCAAAATTAAATACAATAGACATGACTGGTATTGATAGCCGTATCAAAGAAAGTAATTTCGCAATTGCATGTGATGTCAATAATCCTCTTACAGGACCTGAGGGCGCCTCTGCTATTTACGGACCACAAAAAGGTGCCACGCCCAAAATGGTAAATATTCTGGACAAAGCATTAACAAATTTTGCCTATATTATTGAAAAACAACTTGGAACAAAAATAGATAGTATAGAAGGAGCTGGAGCAGCTGGTGGCCTCGGTGGTGGATTGATTGCTTTTCTTAACGGTAAATTACGTAAGGGAGTGGATATAGTACTTGATTTCGTTGAGATAGACAAAGAACTAGTTGATGCTAATCTTGTTATTACCGGAGAAGGTCAATTAGATTTCCAAACCATTTATAATAAAGCACCCATTGGCGTAGCTAAACGTGCAAAAAATCTAGGTATCCCAGTAATAGCCATATCTGGGTCTCTTGGCAAAAACTTTTCAGTGGTTCATGAACATGGAATAGACGCAGTATCTCCGATAACATCAAAACCTATGACTTTAGAAGAAGCTTTTGAAAACGCCCCTGAATTGATATCATCTGCTACTGAACAAGCATTAAGATATCTGAAAATCGGAGTTCAGGTCTTCAAAAAACAAATTTAAACTTTATTTAATCTACACCGCATAGACTCCATAAAATCTATGCCCTACTGCAACATTTGATACTTTAATATCTGCTGATCACCTCGGCCACTAGTTTAATATTAAATTAACTTGCCTATTTAATCAGTTTAGGTCGACTGCAAGTTTAAAAACCGAAACTAATAACCCAATTATAATTGACCGATATTGAAATAGAGTTTAAACTTTTCTTATACTAGTAAAAAATCGGTTTATCATGAACTATAGATATTTAACTCTATTTACAATATTAATACTAACTGCTTTTATATTTGCTCAAACAAAATCTATTGAGGCAAATAGACAGAATGACATGCTAGTCGTCGTAGCAGATTTTATGGCAACAAATCATTCAGCTACAAATCATTCCCACACAGAATCATTTTTGCAAGTGCTTACTAGCATTAATCAAACTACTGATTTTGCTTTCATAGATGCGTCTGACCCATATAACGTTATTGGTCCAATTAACCGTACTCAAAAAGATTTTGAGGTTAATGTAAACGAATTTATACGACAATTAAATCAAAATCATGCTGATAACAATGACGGGCTACTATTAGCTCTTAGAGAAAGTCATTCTATATTAGGGTCAAAAAATGCAAACCAGCAATCTGGAGTATTTTTGATAACTGGAAAATCTACTCGCCAATTCGAGGGACTAGCGGCTCAAACAGCTCCATTAACAAATAGGTTCAAAAGTAAAGGCTGGCATATAGACGGCATAGCACTACCTGACCACAATAATGACTCTATATATTTCCTAGACCAAATAACAAATAGGACCGGAGGCGAATTATTTAAACTAACTATTCCTGATGGTTATGAAAAATTGATTAACCAATTAATCCAAAAAAGTTCTTCAACGAAAAATCTTAAAAATATAGCTAGGAACCAATTAGATCCCAATGAATCCATGACATCAGCAATTAACATACCACCTGGAACGAAGGAAACTACTGTAGTTATTCTTCGCGAATCATCTTTGGGCCAAATTGCTTTAGGCAATCCTTCTGGTTATTTAGTTTCAGAAAATTCTGAACAAAATATAATACTCAATTCCCCCCATGTTTTGATGTGGAAATTGTTTGAGCCGGATCCTGGAAATTGGAGTTTTCAACTTAACGGATTTGAAGGACATGTTTCGACATGGGAAAGTTCAAAAAACAAATATTCAATGAATATCCTCGCGGATGAATCGTTACCACAAAACCAACCAATTGCCTTATCAGTGCAAATATTAGACGGTGAAACTCCAACTACAATCACTGACGCTAATTTATACGCCACAATAACAAGTCCATCTGATTCATCAATCATATATAAATTAACTAAGGAAAATTCTTCCTCCAATAAAGGATTTGACATTTACTCAACGGTAATCCCATCTTTAACAGAAACAGGCACCCACAAAATCAAGTTGGAACTTGAATGGGAAAATCATAATTACAAATTATCTACAATATCAAATATTGAAGTGAAACCATTCCCGATATTAATAGTCAATCAAAGCGAAAATACTACAATTGAGATCAATCAAAGAACAAAGATCGGCAATTTATCGGTTCAAATCAGCCAGTCAGCTTTTGCAATTAAACCAGAACAAATAGAATTCATACCCGCGAGCGAAAATAAATCTGAACTTAAAATTGAGGTCATACCGACTGATACCTCTCCAGGTAATACAGCATCACAATACGATGTTTTTGTAACGCCAGACACCAATGATAACTTCACACTTTCTTTCAATTTGAAGGGAGATTATTCAGGGCAAAGTTATTTCTATGTAGGAGACCAAATAACCTTTAATTCAATAATCAAACCAATTGAAAGTATCTCATCTAAGTCAGAAATCAAATCTGACCAAAAATCTCTTAAAGAAGTTAATGATATAAAATCTGTTTCCTCTGATATGTCTGTTGAGGTTGTAAATATTGAAGTAGGTTCTGACAGTAAAATAAACCTGATGGTCATTTATTCTTTATCTACGATTGTTATAATCATTTTGGCATTTTATATATACTGGATCAATCAAGTTAAT
>CAYRIG010000232.1:0-929 GCA_964424315.1 uncultured Dehalococcoidia bacterium
ACCTAATTCGCCTAGGAGGTATGCCAAAAAGGTTAAAGGAGCTCAAGAAGCACATGAGGCTATAAGGCCTACATCTGTTTATAGAGACCCTACTTCACTTAAACCTTATCTAGATAATAATCAATTTAAATTGTACGAATTGATATGGAAAAGAATGGTAGCAAGCCAAATGGTAAATGCCATTTTTGATCATACTAGTGTAGATATAGTAACAAAAGGTTCTAGTTCTGGTTCAAAATACACATTTCAAACGGTCGGGTCTGTTATGCGTTTTGACGGATTTAGAACGTTATATATAGAAGGAACCGATGATGTAGAATCAACTGATGAAAAAAATGGTATTTTACCAGTTTTACATAAGGGCGAAAAATTAAATTGTTACAAAATAACTCCGCATCAAAAATTTACCGAACCACCACCCAGATATACAGAAGCATCGTTAATTAGGGCTTTAGAGAAAGCAGGTATTGGTAGACCAAGTACATATGCCGGTATTGTTAAAACGATTCAAGATAGAAAATATGCAGATAAAGAAAAAGGGCGATTTGTACCCACAGAACTTGGCAATATCGTAACTAGTTTTCTTAATCAACACTTCACAAACAATATTATGGATGTGAAATTTACGGCGAAAATTGAAAATCAGCTTGATGATATTGTTGAAGGCAGTATAGGCTACAATTTGGTTTTGAGTTCTTTGTACGGTCCTTTTAAAGATGATTTGCTTAAAGCTGGGGAACCAGAATTATCTGATGTTGTATGTACAGAATGTGAAAGGTTTATGGTTATTAAGGGTGGTAGGAACGGACCATTTTTAGCATGTGCTGGATTTCCAGAGTGTAGGAATACTATGCGGTTAGGTTCAAATGGCAAGCCGTTACCAAAGGTTGAGCCAGAAATAACTGAACATAAATGCGATAAATGTAGTA
>CAYRIG010000232.1:1029-3187 GCA_964424315.1 uncultured Dehalococcoidia bacterium
GATTAAAGATAGTAGGAGGGGTAAATTTCTAGGATGTTCGGGATTCCCGAAATGCCGTAACATTATGTCGTTAGCGGAAGATGGTAAGACTCCGTTACCAAAGGTTGAGCCAGAAATAACTGAACATAAATGCGATAAATGTAGTAAGCCGATGGTGATTAAAGATAGTAGGAGGGGTAAATTTCTAGGATGTTCGGGATTCCCGAAATGCAGGAATGCAAAACCGTTACCCGATTCCTCCTCTAAATTAATTAGTGTTAATTAAGCCTGACTTTGTTCCTATAAGATACACGAATTCTAATGTGTGATTCATTAAGCGAAAAGCTATCAATACTATTTCATATGATGAACCTTAAATTTTCAATGAATTTTAGATCTGAAACTAGTTTGGATTTATCAAATTAAACCTCAAACAATTGACTAAAAGATACTTAATTTATGAGAAGGGATAAGGTACATTTTTACTAAAGATTTCCATTTATATTTATCTTGAGTATGTGGCATGAA
Source organism: uncultured Dehalococcoidia bacterium (assembly GCA_964424315.1). Lineage (GTDB taxonomy): Bacteria > Chloroflexota > Dehalococcoidia > Lucifugimonadales > OSU-TB39 > OSU-TB39. The sequence goes on from CAYRIG010000232.1 coordinate 1,537, forward strand.
ATTTGATTCGCTGAAATCTAAATATATTGAACACTTAGTAAAAAAAGGCAAATTGGCCGAATTGACGATACGTAAATATGTCGATGATATAAATACTTTTGAAAAATATCTTGATTCTGAGAACCAAACAAACATTGGAGGATTGAGAAAAGAAGACTTCAGGGAGTACTTTGTTTTTTTGTTTGAACAGAAATACGCACGTTCAAGTGTAATAAGGAAAATTAGTGCGCTTAGAAGATTTATAGATTGGCTTATATTAAACGGGTATTTGAACGAAGATCCTTTTCCAGTATCGAAGATTATAAAAAAAGAAAGTCGTTTGCCCAGGTTTCTTTCGTATGAAAATATAGAGTTACTTATGTCGGTACCGGATACTTCAAATAAACTAGGAATTAGGGATAGAAGTTTATTAGAAATAATATACTCAGCTGGGTTAAGGGTAAGTGAAGTCAAGGATTTGCAAATTAATAGCATTAATCTAACTACTAGAGAAATAAGAATAAGAGGTAAAGGTTTGAAGCAACGTATCTGCTTGATTGGACCAACATCTGCTAATTGGTTAGATATGTATCTTAATAAGGTCAGGCCTAATTTGATAAAATCTAATAGTCCCCCTAATCTCTATTTGAATAGGCTTGGTGGGGTACTAAGTGTTAGGAGTATTCAGGCCAAAATTAAAACCTATGCTTCTAAAGTCGGTTTAGATGGAGTACACCCTCATACATTAAGACATTCGTTTGCTACACATCTACTAGATTCAGGCACAGATTTAAGAATAGTTCAGGATTTACTTGGCCATACGAGTCCAGAGACAACTCAAATATATACACATGTTACAATGACAGCTGCCCGCCGGGCATATATTACAGCACATCCGTTAGCTCAAGAAGACGTGCTATGAAACCAAATTGCGATTTTATAAAACCATGAGTGTTAACAGGAGTTCAAAGTGAAAATATTAGTAATCAACGGCCCCAATTTAAATATGCTTGGCAATAGAGATGACAGTGTTTACGGTACAAAAGACTATGCGACTTTAGTTGATATGATTCAAAAAAAAGCTGAAGATTTGTTGATAGATGTTTCGTTTTTTCAATCAAATCATGAAGGTGAATTAATTGATTTCATTCAAAATAATTCAAGTGCGTCAGACGGGATAATAATAAACCCAGGTGCATTAACTCATTATAGTATAGCGCTAAGAGATGCTTTGGCCGATGCTAAAGTGAAAATAGTTGAAGTGCACATATCAAACATTCATGCAAGAGAACAATTCAGACATATTTCGGTAATAGCACCTATATCAGAAGGGCAAATTGCTGGATTAGGTTTTAATGGGTTCCTGTATGCTTTAGTATATTTTAAAGATTCAACCAACAGTGAAAATTAGTGTGAATAAAGAGTTGATAAGAATTATAAGAAGGTTTGAGAGGTTACTATGACTATAGGGTATGGTGGTTTAAGAAAAGGACTGCCAATTGAATTAGACGGAGAACCATACATTGTAGTAGATTACGAGCGTTCTAAAAAAGAACAAAGGGCGCCTGTTGCAAGAATTAGGTTCAAATCGTTACGTAACGGGAAGGTTTTGGATAAATCATTTAATGGATTTGACGTTAAATTTACACCGGCAGAGATAGAGAGAAGAGAG
>CAYRIG010000233.1:0-3143 GCA_964424315.1 uncultured Dehalococcoidia bacterium
TATAGAAATATGTTCAAAAAAATATTGGGATTTACGAATGGATTTGGTTTGCAATTAGCTTTTATCGTATCTCTTGCATCTATTTTGGGAAGCTTGTTTTATTCTGAAATAGCAGGATATTATCCTTGTCCTCTTTGTTGGTATCAAAGGATAGCGATGTATCCTTTAGTAATTGTGTTAGGAATAGCCTTATGGAAATCGGATTATAGTGTGTCTAAATATGTTATTCCCATTTCTGCCATTGGATTTTTGCTTTCTTGTTATCATTACGCAATGCAATATATCCCGAATTTTTTTTACGACAGCTGTAGCGGAGGATTTTCTTGTCAATACAAATGGATTTCGATTTTTGGTTTTATATCAATACCGCTGATGGCCTTAACTTCTTTTGCGATAATACTGATTTGTATGTCGGTTATACATATAAATAAACTTGATGTTTTTAACAATGATTGATTAAGGTAGTTTTTATTATGCCTAATAGAAGAATTTATTCACAACAAAAATCAGATAAACGCTTGGTCAATAGGATCATCATAATTTCTGCGGCACTTGTGACTGCGGTAATTGTTGTCGCTTTAATTGTTTGGCAGGGAACATCTGAAACAGGATTTAATTCAGCCGAAACTAGGATATTCGGAGTTCACCTTACTGAGTTTGAAGGTAGAACTGAATCAGTAGGTGGGTTGTATTCTCCTACAGTAGACGGATATGATTTTGCAGGTCAACCTTTATCAATGGAAAATAATGGAAGACCCAAGATAATAATATTTTTAGCCCATTGGTGTTCGCATTGCCAAGAAGAGGCAAAGCTTTTAAAGAAATATTTTTCCATTCATGGAGTCTCTTCTGACGTAGATGGTTATGCTATCGCAACCGCAATAGATTCAAATAAACCAAATTACCCTCCTGATAAATGGCTTGAAAGAGAAAGCTGGCCTTATCAAATAATATCCGATACCAATGACGACGCCATTGCGAAAGCATTTGGGGTAAATGCTTTTCCATATTGGGTTTTGGTTGATTCTGAGGGAAAAGTTTTGTCTAGAGTAAAAGGATCTTTAACTGAAAATGAGATTGTTCAAACCTTTAAAATGATGAGTGAAAGATAGTTTGCAATAGAAAGGTTTATAAATATCCAAAATGAAGTTATCCGATTTTAGGGGGCAAAAAATGATAACTAAAGAACAGAAAGCATATTGGGATACATTTGGGTTTCTTGTTTTAAAGCAATTATTTTCTCAAAACGAAGTTGAAGTAATGAGAGAAGCTGTCATTGAAGTTGTCAATCAGGAAGGAGGAGGTGCATCTTTGTACGGAGGAGATCAGTTTTCCATTGGGACCTTTTTAGAAAGACATCCGAACCTAATGAATTGGATTGATGATGATCGTATATATGATATACCAGAAACATTATTAGGCTCGGATTTTTTTCTGATGCATACTGGAGGTGCAGTATATAAAGGTGATACATTGTGGCATGGAGGTTTTGGTCCTGATAGACCAAAAGACTATAATCCTATAAAACACTGTAAAATTGCCATGTATTTCGATAGCCTGAATAAAGAAGATGGGTGTTTAAGGGTTATTCCTGGTTCCCATCTACGATCTTTCGGGGATTTTGTGCGACCTTTATATCGTGAAGAAACAGAACCGGACTCAAAACATTTTGGTGTTGCAGATGAAGATATACCGTGTATCGCGTTAGAAAGTGAACCAGGAGATGTAATAGTATTTACTGAGCCAGTATTTCATAGTGCTTTTGGTAGTGGAATTCCACGCATTCAAATAACTGCAGAATATGGTTCAAATCCCACGACTGAAGAGCAAATTAAAGAGGTGATACAACATAGCCGAGAATACACTTGGTCTTATAATCCCTCTCAGTCGTATATAAATAGTGATAGGCCTAGAATTCGTCGCATGGTATCTAGGCTAGTTGAGTTAGGGTGTACACCTTTTCCTGTATAACCTCGGGGAATTAAGCAAGAGGTTTACTGTATGAAACTCATAGTATAGATAGTAATCAATAAAACCAAATGTGGTTCAAAATTCATGTGATAAAGAGAGGTTCATATGACAGAAAAAAATGGGCCAATGTCTAATGTGATTCAAGACGCAATAATCACAGCAAACATGAAAAACGTTTTAAAAGAAATGATTACCAATATGAATTCTGTAGAAAAGAAACTTGCTCTGTTTGAATTTCAAGACAATTTAAGGGACTTTTGGCATTACATTCCTATAGAAAGGCATGGATTGACGATCGAAAATGCTCAGACATCTACTGTTAGAAAAATATGGGATTTAATTTCAGTGGCATTGAGTCAAAATGGATTGGATATTGTTAGAAAGATAATGAAGCACGAGTTGATTTTGAAAGATATTGAAGATAGAACAGGCAGGAATTTTTTCGTTAGAAGTGATGAAAGGTATTGGTTTAGCGTTTATGGAAGTCCCGAAGAAAACGAAATCTCTTGGAGATTTGAAGGTCATCATCTTTCCTTAAACTGTTTGATAGTAAACGATAATTTAAGAATTACACCTTTATTTTTAGGAGCTAATCCTGCGAATGTAAAAGAAGGTGAACATAAAGGTCTCAGGATTCTTAATCCAGTTGAGGATTTGGCTAGAGATATGCTGCTAAGTTTTGATCGTACTCAACTCAACAAAGCTTTAATCGAAGATAAAGCTCCTTGGGATCTTTTAACTACGAATCAAAGACATATCCTTCTTGGGGATCCTGTGGGGATATCAATATTGGATATGTCCAGCAAACAACAAAAATTGTTCATGCAATTGGTGAAATGGTATTTTTATACAACCTCAAATACAATTGCCGGATCTTTGTTGAGGAATATAAAAGATTCTTGTGAAGGTGCTATTTATTTTGCATGGGCTGGAGGTATGCATTTTGGCATGCCCCATTACTACTGTATACAGAGTGGTGATATGTTGATTGAATATGATTGTGTACAAGATGATGCTAATCATATTCATACTGTTGTTCGAGATTCAAAAGGAGATTTCGGAAACGATATATTGATGGATCATAGACTGGTTAGGCATTAATGGTCAAATGAGTATTCAAGGATGGTTCAGTGGAGAGTAACTTGGGAGATCGAAAAATCAAAGTTGGGATT
>CAYRIG010000234.1:0-3140 GCA_964424315.1 uncultured Dehalococcoidia bacterium
TTATTTCTGTTCCAAGTTTATCAAACCGTTTACTTTCTTTTTGCAACTCTACAAGCTGCTCTCTACATACACCTCAGAAAAAACCGCGATAGAAAACCAAAACAACGAAACGATTTTGTTCAATCAAAGTGTTTAGTGAAATCAAGGAGCTAGAATTATCATATAGAGTGAAATCTAGGGTCTTTGATTCGTTGTGAATAGAAACTGACTCAATAGCTACTTTGGTCGGGGATGGTTGATCCTGATTAGATTCTGAGTTGCTTGTTGCTTCATAAGCAGAAAATGTTGGATTTATATGAATGTCATTAATGTCATTTGAGGCACATGAAATAATAAGTAATAGCATAAAAAAATACACACAAAATAATGATAATGATCGAGAATTATTTGACATTGGTATTGTTTTAGATTATTTCAGAGGACGTTAAAACAACAATATAGCAGCGCCTAGATCATCACAAAGTGTTATTTTCAACGTACATCTGCATTGACCGGAGTCACATGAATCGCATTTACACGGATCGCATTTACACAGATCGCATTTACATGGATCGCATTTGCAATATGGGTTCCTACATTTTTCAATGTCATTGCTTTGTGTCATTTATATTTTGTCCAGATGTTTCTTATTTCGCTCTTTTCTAGCTTTTACTAAGATTGCGTTTTATAATCCTTCCCTGCTTTATCTAAAGCTTTCTCTCTCTGATCAGCCATCTCGTCTTTCAACTCAGCGAAAAATTGTTGAGACATCTGTAGGCTACTTGTAGTGCCTTGGAACTGCGGCATAACATACCGTGCAATTAATTCATAGGAATGATTTACTTGTTCTTTAGTTCCGACTTCAGTAGCTAATAAAATTAAACTTCCAAATCCACCACTTTCGTCATCGAGTCGATAGATCATTTCTATGAGGTCATCAGGAGTACCTATACACCATACTTTGTCCTCAACCATTTTATCGATAATTTTATCGGAGGGACCTTCAGTCGGCGCCATTCCTAATGTTTTCTCAAAATATTCCCGCATTAGTAAACCTGAAGTATGGCGAGCTATTTCGATTGCCTCTTTGCGTGTGTCTGCTAGGAAAACATGCATTACCAAACCCCACTTACTTCGGTCCATCTTGTTTCCATATTTCTCACCGGTTTCTGCAGCAACTTCCCACAATTCTTTAAGAGTGTTGTGGTAAAAACCGCCTGGGGAACGAGCGAAAGTTAGTGATAATGGAGTTAAGCCATGTTTGCCAGCGAGCTTCATGCCAGTTGGCGATTGGGCAGACGCGGAAGCTATTTCAAAATATGGTTTAGTGTATGGCTGTAATTGTACATGTCCATCAACAAGTTCAAACCAATCTGATTTATATGTAAATGGATCGGGTTCTGTTAAGAGACGTATTATTATGTCTAAGGACTCTTCCATTCGTTCTCTTACTAAAGAATGGTCTATCCCCAACATATGCCCATCTGAGTTGAGCGCACCTGGCCCAACTCCCATTGCTACTCTACCTCTTGTCATATGATCTAGTTGGATCATTCTGTTAGCAACTATTAAAGGATGATGATAAGGAAGTGGTATAACACCGGTGCCAAGCCTAATATGCTTAGTTCTCTCAGCTGCAGCAGCTATAAATATATCTGGTGAGGCTATTGTTTCCCACCCACAACTATGATGTTCTCCAATCCAAGCCATGTCGAAATCGAGATAGTCTAGGAATTCAATCAGTTCTAGATCTCGTTCTAGGGCTAAAGTTGGGTTGTCAAACGGCGCATGAAATGGAGCAAGAAATATACCGAACCCCAAACGTTCTGGGAGAGTCATTATTATCACCTCTCATAAATTAGTAAAAACATTCTAAATACAATCTATATATATTGCCTGATTCATTTGAATCATGTGGTGGATTTTGCCATATCGTACTCTTATTAATCTCAAGATAAGACAATGAAAGAAATATTTAAAGAAACCAATAAACTATTAAGCGACAACCAACAGGTCGTTATAGCTACCGTTGTAAGAACTAAGGGATCTACACCACAAAAACCAGGAGCTAAGTTGTTAGTGAGGAAAGATGGTAGTGGAGTCGGGACTCTTGGGGGAGGTTGTGTCGAAGGAGACATATGGTATGCTTCACAAGAACTACTTAATCATGTTGGCCCTACTCAATTTCGTGAATATCAATTAAACGAAGATTTAGCCGCGGAAGAGGGTTTGATATGTGGGGGGACAATGTATTTTTTGATCGACCCGATATATGAGTCTGAAGAGCTATTAGGATTCTCAAATGAAATATACGATTCATATTGTGGGAAAGCTCCTGTCGCATTGGCAACATTGATTTCCATGCCCGAAGAAAATTTACTGCCGGTGGGATCCGGAAGCGAAACTGGGCGTAAATTATTGATTCGAGAAAACGGAACAACGGTGGGCAGTCTAGGGTCAAAGGTTTTGGACGCGGATGCTGTAGATCGAAGCGTTAATTTAATGGTACATGGCTCTAATCAGTACGTCATCGCTGATGATGGCTCCGAATATTTTATTGAGGGATATATAAGCCCTCCTAAATTGATTTTGGTTGGTGGGGGACATGTTTCTAAAGCAATAGCTGGTATCGCTCATAAACTAGGATTTCATATCTATGTGATTGATGATCGCTCAGAATTTGCAAATAAAGAACGGTTTTCTGAGGCTAAAGAAATTATTGTATCGCATCCAGAAGATGCTTTAGCCCAGATTCACATAAACGAGAATGCGTTCATCGTTATAGCAACAAGAGGTCATCGTCACGATAACGTAGCTCTCGCAGCGGCAGCCAAAACCCAAGCAAATTATGTAGGATTATTAGGCTCTAGGAGAAAAATTATACTTGTATATAAGGACCTAGCCAGGATGGGGATATCAAGGAATCGAATCAAAGAATTGAGAGCTCCAATTGGTACGGACATGAATACCAAAACACCGGAAGAAATAGCAATCAGCATAATGTCTGAAATCATGATGTTTAAATTAGGTGGCAGTGGTAAATCTCTGAAACTTGATGATAATCTAATTGAAAAAGCACTATCCAAAAAGTAAGAACATTGCTAATAAATTTTAATAGCTCAAACATCGTTACTATTTCCAAGGCGACATTTATTCTTGTG
>CAYRIG010000235.1:0-3122 GCA_964424315.1 uncultured Dehalococcoidia bacterium
ATATTTAGTTGATCGGTTTTTGTTTATTGTTATCGCGAAAATCAAAACTGCAAGGAATAATTTCGTCGTTAATATTATTATGTAAAGTAATGATAAATTTGGTTGCAATAATGCGTTAAGCATAATGATTGCTCCCGTACTTGTTAAACTAAGTATTGATATATCGGATATATTTGCGAAGTTTTTGTTGATTAATTTTATTAAATCATTCAAATTTTTATTGGGCATATGGTTAATAGGTCGTATGGCTATTAAATAAAACATGCCTCCACCGACCCATATTACTGCTGAAGATATGTGAACCCATCTGGTAATAATAATCAATAACTCCGTTAAAGATGTAAGTGTCATTGGTTTGCCTGAGTATCATGTTGATTTATTATTTCAGTGGCATGTTTAAGCAATTCTTCTATCCTATCTTCAGACAATTCTCTTAATTTGAAATATAATTCCAAGGCTTTTAACGGGTTTAGGTTATTTTGATTTATATCACCAATGCGCATTCTGGTTTGTTCCAAAATATTTTTGTTTATTGAAACAAGATAATAGGCTTTATTGAGAGTATTTTTGATTGCAGAATAATCAACAAGTGAATCTAATTCAGAGGAAATAGATATATCCAATTTCACAATTGCGTCTTCTATTGGTTCTGAATTTATTTTATCAACAATCAGTTTTGTGGGATTTTGTTCTTGGTTTGGTATAGATATAGATATTGTTTTAAATCTTCTAGCTTTTACCGGAATAAATTTAAATTCTTTAATTCGTTTACCTACTTCAGCTTTAGGATCTAATATAATGCTGCAGAACCCCTTCGTGTCTTTTTCTTCTCCAAAGTCTACTCTTTGCAGGCTACCTGAATAGACCATTAAAGGCTCGTCATTTAGTATTTGGTGTTTGTGGATATGTCCTAATGCAACATAGTCTAAAATAGGCAACGCTAATTGATTAGTAGATAACCCATGGTCGGATCCTAGCATCATAGATACTTCACTGCTAGTGACCGATTGAAAAATAGTTATGTGAGCAGAGCAAATTGCTGGGATTTCAGGGTTGAGTTGCAAGGCCATTTTTTGTATAGATGCATCAATTGTTTTTTGAATTTCTAGATTAATTTCCTCATGGTTTTTACCCTCAAGATTTACCCTTTGAGCAAGCAAATTACTTTTCCTAATCCATGGTAAGGCAAGAATTTGTATTGGCCCATTTTTAGTGTCGATATTGTGTATCCCAAGAGTATCAGCAGTATATACATTTTGGATTTCTAGTGTTTTGTAAATTTCGAGTGAAGTTGCTCTTTCAAAAACGTGCGGGACATCATGATTTCCTGTTAATAGAAATACTGGTATTTTTGCTTGTGATAACCGCATGATGCGTTTTGCAAATTCACGTTGTTGGGTTTGATTAGGATCTCTGCTTTTGTAAGCATCCCCACTAAAGACTACTAGATCAACCTGTTCGGTTATACAGAAATCTACAAGTTCGTCAAAGGTGTCCAAAAAGTCTTTTAGTCGAGACGAAAGACCTGTTTCAGAATCCGGCTTACTATAATTTTCTACACCGATGTGAACATCGCTAAAATGAATTATATGCATTTGAATAATACTAACAGTAAAATAAAACTGTTAATTAAGGTGATTTTGTAGGTATTCTACTACGTTTGTTATTTCAATGCGTTCTTGTTTCATCGAGTCTCTGTCTCTTACAGTGACTGAATTATCATTTAAACTTTCGAAATCTATTGTCACACATAAAGGTGTGCCAATTTCATCCTGTCTTCTGTATCTTCTTCCAATGCTTTGAGTGTCATCGTATTGAATCAATCCTGAAATCGTTTGAGAATTCAATATCATATTGTAAACTTTTTTAGATAATTCCGATAATTCATCTTTCCGACTTAATGGTAGTATTGCTACTTTCACAGGAGCTAATTTGGGGTTTAATCTCAAAACTGATCTTGTTTCCACCTTACCGCTTTCCATATTAATTTCTTCTTGTTCAAAGGCATTGGTCATGAAAGTCATAACAGCTCTGTCTAAACCGGCAGAAGGCTCTATTACAAAAGGAGTTATATGTTTTTGTAGAGAGTCATCAAAATATGTTAATTTTTTACCGCTGCTTTCAGAATGAGCCTTGAGGTCATAGTCAGTTCTGTTAGCAATACCTTGTATCTCTCCCCAACCCCATGGAAATAGATATTCAATATCGCTGGTCCCATCCGAATAATGCGACAATTCTGTACTTTCATGTGCCCTGATTTTTAATTTTTCCCGGTTTACACCAAGGGAAATAAGCCAATCAAAACATGTCGATATCCAATATTCATGCCATTGTTTTGCTTCTGAGGGATGAACGAAATATTCAATTTCCATCATTTCAAATTCTCTTGTTCTAAATATAAAATTTCCAGTTGTTATTTCATTTCTAAATGCTTTTCCGATTTGGGCAATGCCGAAAGGCAATTTTTTTCTAGTTGAAGTAACAACATTGTCGAAATTTACGAAGATCCCTTGAGCCGTTTCCGGTCTTAGGTAAGCTATATTGGTTTCAGATTCTATTGGTCCTAGGAAAGTTTTGAACATCAGGTTGAAATTTCGAGGTTCTGTTAATTCTCCAGAACATTCTGGGCAAATATCGGACTGGATTTTTTCTTGGTCCCATCTTTTATTGCACCCTTTGCATTCCACAAGCGGATCATTGAAATTATCTATATGACCACTAGCTTTCCAAATATCTTGATGAGTTAATATTGAAGTGTCGATTCCAACAATATCATTTCTCTTTAATACAAAAGTATCCCACCAAAGATTTTTAATGTTTCTTTTTAATTCTGTACCCATTGGACCATAATCCCAGGTACTTCCAACTCCGCCATATATTTCGCCGCTCTGGTAAATGAAACCTCTTCTTTTACTGGTGCGGGTGCTGGTTTTGGGGCTTGCCTGGACTTGTCGCTCGGAGCGCGCGCTGCCGGGCGCGCAGGGCCTGCGCCTCGCGCGTGCGCCGTGGTCTGCGTCGAGTTGCCCAGTCGCGGCCCCCGCGCTGCCGCGCGTCGGTCTGCGACGGCGGGAACCACCGCGTGCTGCGCTTCCCGGCCGGCGAGAGCAGCGGCATCATTGTCG
>CAYRIG010000236.1:0-3121 GCA_964424315.1 uncultured Dehalococcoidia bacterium
ATTGTAGTTAACCCTATATAGCAACATATATTTAAGATGAATGTTTCACCTTTTGAATTCGTGTCCCTATCCCTTATTTCTTGTAGAATGATTAGAATGATTTATGTCTGATATGTGATATTGTATTTGAGTATACAGTAATAATGAATATAACCATGAGTCTTAGACCCACTTACACCTTCCTCAGCTTATTCAATTATTCCTGCAAATCCTTCACAAATTATATTAATTTATCATTTGTTATCAGAAAAATCTTCTATTTTGTGACATGTTACCTTGCAACTCAGCAACTTTGTATTTAGATTTTGTAAGATGTTTAGACAACCAATGAGCTTTATGTTTAGTGCGAGTGAAAATTATAACTCTACCTGTCGCTGTACAATTCAAAAGATCAAGTATAAGTCGTTTTTTAAGAATTTCTGTAATGGGATAAATTGAATGAGAAACAGTTTTGACGGGAGCTATTTTACCGACTTGAACTGTGATTGGGTCCTGTAATATGTTGTTAGCAAGACTACGTATTTCTTTTTGCATTGTAGCTGCAAAAAACATATTTTGTCGTTCTTTAGGAATATGGTGTAAAATTTTTTCTATATCAGTAATAAAACCCATATCACACATTGTGTCAGCTTCATCGAGTACTACCATATTGACCTTAGATAGATTAATATTCCTGTCTGACATATGATCGAGAAGCCGACCAGGACATGCAATTACAATCTGAGGTCTGCGTTTCAAGTTTTTAACTTGTGGTCTTTTATTAACTCCGCCATAAATAACGGTGCTATATATCTTTGTTCCTTTCGCTAGTGTAACTGATACCTGATAAATCTGTTCTGCTAGCTCACGTGTCGGAACCAGTATCAGAGCTTTTATCTGTCCCGACGCTTCCTTTGTTAATTTTTCAAATATCGGTAGCAAAAACGCAAGAGTTTTACCGGTGCCGGTTGGAGCTATAGCTAAAATATCTTGTCCATTTAGTGCAATGGGAATAGCATTTTCTTGTATTTCTGTGGGAGTGGTATGACCAACGGTTTTTAACGCCGTTATCAATTGCTGGTTAAGTTTAAATTCTTCGAAATTCAGGTAGGTAGCCTCTCAGCTGCATTGGAGCATGTTTTTATAAGTACAACCTTTTCAATATATCAGTAGATTCAATTAACATTCAATCTAAATAAATGTTTGTATTTTAAGTTTTCATATTTTCGTTTTACACATTTAAAAGGCCATTAAACTATTAATGAATCTACTTCAAACTAATCTTTTTCATCTAAATAAGGTGAAGAAATATTCAAATGATATAACCGCCTGATGGAAAAAAGATCAAAATACATCTATTCGGCACTAGGATTTTTGGCCTAATTGATACTTGAGTTGATTGCTGTGGTTACATTTAAAATATATTATTTTCTGTAAAGAATCGGTTTTGAGTATTGGTTATCGAAATTAAAAATCTGGTCAGGAGATATTCTTATGATGAATTCAATACACTTTGGATATTCACGAAAATTGACGATAGATGGGGCGTACAATTCCGGCCGTATTTTTAATCCGTGAATTCTATGATCCAATAAAAAAAGGAAACCGTCACACGATAATGATTTTTGAGTTATTGTTGTTAAATAAGCGAAATATATCTTAGGTATGGACAATCTTGTACAGGATCACACTTTATGAATATTGAGTCTTGGTTTCAGCTTGTTGTTATTTGTTTTCTCGGTGCAGTATCACCAGGGCCGAGTCTTGCGCTAGTAGTTGCTAACACTCTTGCTGGAGGTAGGGCTTATGGCGTAGCTACTAGCCTAGGACATGGAGCAGGTATAGGCATTTGGGCGTTTCTCACTGCTTTGGGGGTTTCTGGGGTTATTGTGGATAAGTCAGAAATATTATGGACTTTACAGTTTTCTGGAGCATGTCTTCTTATCTATATCGGATTTCGTACTATCATTGCAAAAAAAAAGGTGTTAGCACAGCACAATGATACAAAACAAATTGGTTCTGTGACTCTTTTTAAAGGTGCCAGTGAAGGATTTTTGATATCTCTACTTAATCCAAAGATTGCTTTATTTTTCCTTGCAATTTTCACACATTTTATACAACCAGACTCGGGATGGTCTGAAACAAGCCTGATGGGAATTATAGCTGGCCTGATTGATGCTTGTTGGTACACATTTGTGGCATTGATGTTGACGGGCACTAACTTAATTGAATTTCTTAGATATAGAGAAAATGTTATTAATAAGATTAGTGGGAGTCTTCTCATTGTCATAGCGCTTTACCTACTTTTTGAGATGATCCAGAGTTTAATGTAAGAGTATTAAGTGAATGGCAATATTCGGTGCAGAAAAACAAATATAGCCCCTAAAAGTCAAATATCAAGCGTGTGGAGCGAACATGATTAAAAAATCATTCCACAGAGATTCATGGATGTGGACGAGGGTTAAAGGCTTTTAAGTTAGATTGATTAGAGGTTACTATATTATTGCTGCAGACCTAAGAAATAGTTACCGATATTAGGATCGGCGAGAATGGTTTTTGCACTACCTGTATAGACTACTTTCCCGCCTGAAAATATATACCCGCGGTCTGATTTGGCAAGCGATAGCCTCGCATTCTGCTCTACGAGAAGTACGGTGATTCCATCCCCTCTTAGTTCATCTATATTTGCCAGAATCTCCTGTTGGTATTTTGGTGAAAGTGCGGCTGTTGGTTCGTCCAATAGCAAGAAAGTAGGATCGGAAATAAGAGCGCGTGATATTGCTAACATTTGTCTCTCACCACCTGATAGAGATGCTGCGAGGTCGTTCATCCGTTCCTCCAAATCTGGAAACATGTTACAAGCACGTTCAATGCAAGCTGTGAGTTTTTTGGCTTTCAGACTAATCCCACCCATTTCCAGGTTCTCTCGAACTGACAAAGAAGGAAACACGTTGTCAACCTGTGGAACGTATGCAATTCCTCGAGCTACTAATAGATCAGTGCGCCAACCAGACACATCCGTATTATTGTGTAAAACTGTACCTTCATGGTGACTAGCCAGACCAAATAGCACTTTTAAGAATGTTGATTTGCCGCAGCCGTTTGGCCCAATAATAGTGACGAATTCACCTTCGTTAACATA
>CAYRIG010000237.1:0-3120 GCA_964424315.1 uncultured Dehalococcoidia bacterium
ATTATTTAGCAAGACGTATTGAACATATGGGAGTTCATTCAGCTATTAAAGAATCAGAACAGCACCCTGTCATCAACGAAAATGATTTAGATCATACTAACCTAGAAGAAGATAAAAATAGTGTGGTAGTTATAACTTTTGAAATATCTGTGCCAGGTTCAGACTTAGTTAATCTTGACGAAGGTCAACGACAGAAATATATCAAAAACATTTACTCAGTATCTAATCAACATGAGTTAATTAGATTAGAAGCCTATCAATTAATTACTCCACAATCTAACTGGCGCACTACTGTTATTACTGAATTCCCAACCATTAACGGAGCCAAGGCATGGATAGATTTACAAGAAGACCCTTCTTACATTAGGTTTAAAACTAGGACTAATTATTTATCTCATAAATGGGCGCCAAGATATTTTGCAAAATGGATTAAATAGATTTTCTATCAAATACGATTATCTAAACAGTTCAAGAGACGCTTGAATAATTAAAAAAGAATGAACAATAAGAGTCAAAAGTGTGTCAAACAATCTCTCTTAATTCAAACTACCATTTTTTAAAAAACTTTTTATATCATCTAAAGATTTGTTCGCAATTCCAAACGACGTTATATCTCTACCACTTTCCCATGGATTAGTTTCCATAATCACTGAACCCAAATTAATAATTGAATTAATCATTGGAGTTCCAATATTAAAATGATTAGCCAAAAAGCTCCATGTAACTAAACCAAAAGGAATGTCTTCAGTTAACCATCTACTACTTAAATTACCTGGCGCTTTTAACCTAGTTAACATATAGCTTCCATTAATTGTTTCCCAAAGATTTCCCTTAGGACCAAATCCAGCATTATGGAACACTTCATTAATTGGATGCAAACTATAACCTAAATGCTTTCCAATATTGATGCGTTCCTTATCTACAGCCATAATCACTTCTGCTACAGATTTTGAAACCCCCTCTTCATAAAAATAGAATTCTCCATGTGAATATTCAATCCTACCAGCATTCATTAAAACACCTGCAGGATGTACAACTGGATTAGCTGCAGAAAGACCACATTCCATTACATCAGAATATGTAGACAAGCCCGGGAAAATATCCTGTAACAAATCAAAAACTTGATTTGTCTCTATACTAGGCAAAACACCTATCCCTAATTGTGATACCACGCCCCAAATTATTGCAGAGTCAGATGAGGTTTTCCTGCACACATATGGTGCAGTATCAACTTCTGAAATAATACATGATTTACCTGCGTCAAATGCCATCTTCTTCCATTGAATCGATCCAAGATTTCCAGGCATGAGTACAATTATGTGATTATTATCTATAAATGGAAGGGCAGCGTTTATAAATTCAGAATGCGCATATGAAGGCACAATGACTAAAACTAAATTTGAGAATGAAAGTGCAATACTAAAATCTGTTGTAACATTATATAAATTTGCAACATCTGAACCGGTTACACTTTCTAAGTATATTTTTTTGGTGTCTTTTATTGTTTCAATCTGATTTTTAAATCTTGGTAATTCACACAAGGTGATATCAAACCCATCAAGAGTTAATTTTGCAGCGGTAGAAAATGCCGTATTACCCCCACCAAGTATAGTTATACGTCTCTGGTTCATAATCATCTCCTTAATTGTGATAGTTTTAACTAGTAAACTATACAAATGTTACTAGGTTTTGTATAGGATTGTTGACAAAATATCTAGACTTTTTCAATTGTTAGGAATTGACTAATGTGACTAATATTATGTATTTATTGACAGGATATTAAACACTATAATGCAAATAGAAAAATTAAAATAGAATGAAAAATAAGAGTCAAAACTACACACATAGCTATTTCAATACTCACTGCTATTAATGCTATATTATTCTTATAAGCCAAATATGTTTAAACATTGACGATAAATTTCCGAGGTGTTACCAGGATATGGAATTCAATAACTTAGGTGAATCAGGGTTAAAAGTATCAGAATTATGTTTGGGAACAATGGTTTTAGGAAGCTCAACGGATGAAAAAGATTCCATTTCATTAATTCACAGAGCCATGTCAGATGGAATCAATTTTATCGATACCGCTAACGTGTATAACAACGGATTGTCTGAACAAATTATTGGAAAGGCAGTCAATGATCGACGAAACGATGTAATCATCACAACAAAAGTTAACGGATCTATGGGGTCCGGACCAAATGATGGAGGGTTAAGCCGTCATCACATACTGACTGAAGTTGAAAACAGCCTTCAAAGACTTCAAACCAATCACATAGATTTATATATGCTTCACCGCCCCGATCCTTCCACGCCTTTGGAGGAATCCATCACCGTCCTTAACGACCTCGTTCGGCAGGGTAAAGTACGTTACATTGGCATGTCCAACCACAAATCTTGGGAAATTTGCTCAGCGATCTGGATGGCGGAGCTGAAAAAATTAACAAAAGTTTCAGCCGTTCAGGATCTGTACAACATAGTCAACAGGGATATAGAAGTCGAACTATTGCCCTTCTGTAAAGAATATGGAGTAGGAACTATGGCATATAGTCCCTTGGCTAGAGGAGTCATGACGGGTAAATATTTACCGGGCAAACCAATACCCACAGATTCAAGAGCCGGACGAGGGGACTCAAGAATACTCGAATCAGAAATGAGGGAACACAGCCTGATGGTTGCCTCTAAGCTGTCTGACATATCCAAAAGGGTCGGGAAACCCACATCTCAATTAGCTCTCAACTGGGTTTTAGCTAACCAAGCCATTAGTTCAGCAATAATAGGACCCAGAAATTTAGATCAATATGAAGACAATATTGGTGCGCTTGGCTGGAACATTCCTAAATCTAATCTTTTGGAAATCGACGAACTGGTACCTCCCGGAGAACACACTGGAATAGGATTTAATGACCCAATGAATCCCGTTAAAGGGAGATTCGTGGATAAGCTATATACCCATGAAAAGCATACACATATAGCTTATCGTTGACATATTTGGATCTAACGCATGGAGTAAATTAATTCAGAATTGAGGTTACCTTGTAAATATCTTGGTCTTTACAAACGCCAATATAAATATGGCTGTTGATACCAAGCAAATCGAAGGCCCAGGTGGAGTAT
>CAYRIG010000238.1:0-3079 GCA_964424315.1 uncultured Dehalococcoidia bacterium
ATGACAGTGACTATCAATGATGCAAGGGATAATCTAAGAAATTATGAACATGTTTTGAAAGCTATTTTTAATAAGATCGATTGGAAAATGGAAGTGCCTATCACAAAATCAGCTCCAAGTTTTCATGGAGGAGCATTTTTTGATGCAATAGGCACAGATTTTTCTTCTTTAGAAAAAAGTAAAGATATTATAAATGCAGATGTTTTAGATGCATGGTTTCCTCCGTCGCCAAAAGTCATGGATGCTCTAAGTGGATATCTTCCATGGTTGGCGAGAACATCGCCTCCAACCGAGAGTGATGGTTTAATAAGAAAAATAGCTGCTACTAGAGGAGTTCATATAGAATCCATTTTGCCAGGTGCTGGATCTTCTGATTTAATATACCTTGCGTTACCAAATTGGCTCAATCAAAATTCAAAAGTTCTTATTTTAGATCCAACTTATGGTGAATATGCTCATATACTTGAAAATGTTGTAGGGTGCAAAGTAGATAGATATTTGTTGGATGATGAAAATGGATATGCGCTAGGTCCTATTTCTTTCGAGTCTTATTTTGATAACCGTTATGATCTTATCGTTTTAGTTAATCCAAACAATCCTGCTGGTACATATGTTGACCGAGATGTATTGGAAAGGGTTTTGAGGAAAGTTCCATCAAAGACACGAGTTTGGGTTGATGAAACTTACATCGAATATGTTGGGTCAGAAAATTCATTGGAACGGTTTGCAGTCACTACTGAAAATATAGTTATTTGTAAATCAATGTCTAAAGTTTATGCTTTAAGCGGATTGAGGGCAGGTTATTTGTGCGGATCGTCACAAATAATAGAATCTTTGCGTGCATTGACTCCTCCCTGGAACATTGGTCTCCTGTCACAAATTGCAGCGGTAAAAGCTTTAGAAGATCCTGAGTATTATCAAGAGTGCTATAAACAAACACACGAATTAAGATTTAAACTTTCAACTGATTTGATGGAAATGGCGAACGTAGATGTAATAAATGGATTTGCTAATTTTTTACTATGCAAAATTCCATCGACAGGACCTGTTACTACAGAATTAATTGAAAAATGTCGTAAAAGAGGTTTGTATATTCGCAATGTAGCCATTACATCTCCTAGACTTGGAGAAAGAATGTTCAGAGTTGCAGTTAAAGATAAAGAAACTAATAATATAATTGTAAAGATATTAGCTGATTCAATTAATGATTGATTAATTAAACCTAACAACCAGTTCTACATCTGTCAAAACAATATCTGATTCTATCAATTCATTTCTTTTTACTGAAACAACCTTGACGTAATTTATACCGTACTCGATTTGATCAAGATCTAAATCTTTTGACAACCAAACAGTATCAGTTACATCTGATACGGGTGAAGCAAATTGGTTCGCGTATTTATCATAAGATCCTTCATATTTGGTGTCGATCCCAGATATTTCCTGTCCGTTCAATTCGACTTTTACTTTATCTCCCTTCAGCCAGTCCTGAAGTCGTATTCTAAGTTCAACACTGTTAGGTTTAGCAACTGAAAAGTCATCTCCAACATCAAGTATGCACGTAGGTCCTTCACCTGTCATGGTCTCTCTAAGAGGCACAGGAACAGTGCCTCTTAACCTGTCCCTCCTGTATGCTCCTCTCCAATCACCTTCATAAACTATATGTCTGCGTGTTGCAGCATATACCTTGTCTGTAGTTCTAAGGGTTTCAGTAGACCCTATGGTGTTTAAAAGTTCACGCCTTGTGTCTCCGTTCGCGTGCCAGTTGAATACATATATTCCATCAGCACCTTTGGCAAAATGTCTTGATGCAAGTCCACGTGTACGCATCTGGTCTTTTAAATATGCACCTTCTGGATATGCCGGCATCGCTGATACTCCTGAGTCAAAACCAGGATATACAACAACATCTGTACCTTTACATATCTCTTTGAACTTATCAACTTCAGCTTCAGTTTCAGTAGCGGCTCCACCAGCTGGAATCAGTATATCCACAAGTCCTTCATTCACCCATGTCTCTATGTCGTATCCGATGTTGTTACACATCTCTACATAACCGTTCACCCTTGCTGCAAGGTAAAAAGGTTTACCTCTTTTCTTTGATATCTCATCAGTTAATTTTCTTACAGCTCTCTGTAGGTCTGTGAGTGTATATCTGAACCTGTACCCGTAATCTTCATCGAAATGAAATGCATGTCTCTGCCAGTCCAGTTCTACTCCGTCCCAGTCATATAGTTCACATATCTCTTTGATGCTGTCGAATCGGTGCTGACGTACAGCTGCTATAGAGAAGTCATAAGAGAGTGCAAACCATTCAGATGTCTTGTCTCCTATAAGATATTCAGGATGTTCACGGCGGAAATCTGAAAGTTCTTGGTGTTTGGAATCAGTCATTTCATCAGGCTGCATACCTGAAAAATGATTGTCGTTCATTCTTATGGATGCATATACGTCTATTCCTAGTTGATGTCCTCTCTCTATCATTGCCTCGTGAGGATCTTCTCCACGTTCATACATCGCTAAACGATTCTCATATCCAGTATATTCTGATGCGGACTGATACATTTTTGAAGTTTCGATTGGTATGTTTCCTTTTTCTGCTCCTAGGAAATCAATTTCTTCTATACTCCAAAAATGAGCTCCAACCTGTGTATCCTTCATCACGGCATATGTTTTTTCCAGGAACTGTTCCATGCTTTGAGGATATTCAGAATATCCCTGCGGTGCTCCGTCCCAGTTGTATATGATCTTATAGTCAGGTACCTTTGGCATTGATTCTCCTTATATATAAACGGTTTTATTGGTGTTCAGTTATAGTTGAAAATTAATTTATGCAATAGTTTATTATTTTTTAGCGGTATTGATAGCTGAACTCCATCCCTCATATAGAAGGTCCATTTCGCTACTTACTATTATCCATTTTGCACCACTGGATACTGCATCTGGGATTTCTTTTACTGTACCTACATTCATACCAAAATGAATTCCAGTTTTATTACAGATTGATTTAGCTAAATCAAATAAGTCCAAAATTCGTTCATGCTGAACCTGTCCAGGTATGCCCATATCAATTGAAAGA
>CAYRIG010000239.1:0-3075 GCA_964424315.1 uncultured Dehalococcoidia bacterium
TTTTGGTATGTATGATTATACTAATATCCTTGATTAGAGTAAATGCCCACTTGGTGAGAGAAAATGCACAAAATCGCCAATCTGTACAAGTGCATCTATGAAATGTCCAATAACGTAATTAGCTATTTCAACAACACAACCAAATTGGACTGAACCATACGAACAGAAGGATTTCTTTAACAATACAAAACTGTTCATAAAACGAGGAGACCCTGAGAAATAAGAAAAATAAATGATATTCTCGCTTGACACCGAAATTAATGGTATTCCATGTCTTGATCCCTCTGAGGGCTATTCTCGTACGAAATACACCTTGGAAACCCAATCTAGTAAAGGATGCGTGAAATCTGAGGCCGATAAAAACTCAAGCACGAAGATTGATAGCTGGACTTAGACAGAGTTTATGTAGAAGAATTTTGCTAGTGTCTTTAATCTTCCTGGTTATTCAACCTCTATCCACAACACTATTGATATGTATTTAAGGGAAGTTCTGCATACAAATGGAATACGTTATTGTGCTAATATAAATTCTGATGAGCTAGAAACTTCAGCTAAGAAATTAAAGAATTATGTCAATGAAACCTCATCAAGATTCAATAATATATTTTGGGGTTTTCTGTTAATATTCGGCCTCTGGTTGGTCGTTCCTTTTTTATTCCTCATACATCTATGTGAAAAGCGTTAATCTTTTTCAAATTTGTAGAAAACAGAACCAATGGACCTCAATGAATCCGCAGAAGGGATTACCGCTGGGACCTGTTCTGCCAGGAGTGCATTTAAATTTATTCTGTTTTTAACTTTGATAGTTGGTTTTATTTATTTGATTATCGGAGTTGTATTTGGGTAGAATTAAATTAACGAAGATCAAAAGATAAGCTTACTGACCGACCAATTCGTAGAAATTTCAACCTCTGGATGCTTAGATAGTGACATCGAAGATAACCTAAAAGGTCTCAAGGATATTGCAGATAAAATCAACCAGATAGATAAAAATGCACACTATATAAGAGATACCTTCTTAGTGGTCTTGGTTGGTGTTGTCTTATGCTTTTGCTTTTGTGGGGTAAA
Organism: uncultured Dehalococcoidia bacterium; assembly: GCA_964424315.1. GTDB lineage: Bacteria > Chloroflexota > Dehalococcoidia > Lucifugimonadales > OSU-TB39 > OSU-TB39. Next base: position 1,069 of record CAYRIG010000239.1, read on the forward strand.
TGCCAAAATAGATGGAAAGCTGTTTAAAGTGATGGAAAATTGTTGTAGGAATTGTTTCAGAAGAGGAAGTAGTTAGAGTTAAAGGAAACTTTAATTGTAGGAAGATGCTAATTCATTCCATGAAACTACAGAATGTTTATGATATTAGTTTTTATTTATTTTTTGAAATTTACATTTTTTAAATTACAGACTTTGGGCCTTTAATTTAACATTTTGTTAAAAATTAATCTTTATAAAAATGTCATCGTTTAAGAATGAGTATTTCTTCATACCAATCGGCTTCCTTTTATGCGGCATCATAATTGGTGGAATCATGTCCTTCATATGCAAAGCTACAGTTGATGAAATTTCCGGTGGGCAAAATCACGCAGATAAAGAGATCCTCAACTATATCGCTGGGAATCTCAACGCACATCCCATTTTAGAATTAAACCCAATCTCAGTCTCCAGTTCAGAAACATGTGAAGCCCCTAAAGCCTATTTAAGTGTGGGGAGTTTTCAGGGCATAGAGAAGGGCTGTCATTGTGATAGTGACGTTTACTTAGATAGCAATGGTGATTGCGCTGGAGGCGAAAATTATGCTCACTGTTATTCTCCTACGACAATAGATGCAGTTAAACCAGGGAAAGCGAAAATCTGGAAGGATTAAAATTTATGTGTTGAGTATTTTGGTATGTATGATTATACTAATATCCTTGATTAGAGTAAATGCCCACTTGGTACGAGGAAATGCACAAAATCGCCAATCTGCACAAATACAAATATGAAATGTCCAATAACATAGTTAGCTATTTCTACAACACCGCCTAATTGGACTGAACCTTACGAAGAGAAGAATTTCTTTAACAATACAAAACTCTTCATAAAACGAGGAGACTCTGATACATAAGAGAACCCAATGGTAGCCTCTCTTAGCACAGAAATCAATGGTGTTCCCTGTTTTGATCCCGAGGAAGATTATAGTCGTATAAAATACATCTTGGAAGCTTAATCTGACAAAGGATGTGTGAAATCTCTGGCAGATAAAAAATCAAGTATGAAGATTGATAGCTGGACTTAGAGAGAGTTTATGTAGGAGAATTTTGTTAGTGTCTACAACCTAATTATTTAAAATTCCTCTATGAGTAACACAATTGATATGTATTTAAGGGAAGTTCTGCATACAAATGGAATACGTTATTGTGCTAATATAAACTCGGAGTAGCTAGAAATTTCAGCGAAGTAATTGAAGAACTATATTGATGAGACCTCAAATCGTTTCACCTATATGACCTATGGCTTCATTGCAATATTAGTAGTCTGGGGAGGGTTTTGTTGTTGTGTTGGTAAATCTACATATGATCATCATCATCACCATAACGTTGATCCCGAGTGTTATAAGAATTGTCTTGTGATATCGGTATGTTTAACGTTTGTACTTGGTTTTGGTGCGTTGATTGTTGGAGTTTTTCTTGGGTCCAGTTAAATTAACGAAGATCAAAATATAAGCCTCCTTACCGATCAATTCATAGAAATCACCACCTGCGGATGCTTAGACACCGACATCTAAGACAGCCTAAGTAACCTCAAGAACATCGCAGATGAAATCAACCAGATCGATCAATAAGCGCACTATATAAGAGATACCTTCTTAGTGGTCTTGGTTGGTGCTGCTACCTGCTTTTGTACTTTGGGGGTATGTGCCACAACAGATGGAAAACCTTTCAGAGTGATTGAACATTGCTGTAGAGATTGTTTTGGAAGCGAGAATCAAAGGAACGCTTCAATGTAATATGATGTACATGGGGATCACAGTGACATTTGCGAGTCTTAATTGTAGGAGTAAAATGATGATTCACTTCTTTAGACATCATTGGAATAGTAAAATGTTGATTCACTACTTTAGAAGACACCAGGCAAAGTAGTATGATATTAAATTAAATTTTTTTTATGAATTTTGGAAAATGTTATTTTTACTTTTTAATTGGAAGTTTTATAATTTTTAAAAGTTTATTTTAAAAATAATAT
>CAYRIG010000240.1:0-3069 GCA_964424315.1 uncultured Dehalococcoidia bacterium
TCCATATCTTTCATACTCATTTGTACCATAATTAAAAACTCCTGATTTAGTTATAACTTATTAAGGTTCTTGATGAATACCCGTTCTATCTGCATATACACGAATTGGATCTGAAATGCGGTCTGGTTTCTCGTCATGTATTGTAGCCAAAAGATACCATTTTCCCCGCAAAACAACTAATTGCGATGCATAAAAATAAGATTCAGGAGGATGCATAACAATCTGACCCGTGCCATATATTTTATACGGACCCAAAGGACTATTAGAAACCATTGCAAAATTGGATCTTTCGGGCATTTCATTTTCAAATCGTGATGCATAATCCTTTGAAAAAAACTTTCCCAAGGTACAAAAAACCAAATACCATAATCCATTGATTTGGTATATCTGCGGACATTCCATTTCATCTGCAATACGGTCATGATCTAAAGGAGGTAGTACTTCCCATTCATGCATATCTGTACTGGTAGCCAATCCTATTGTCCCTCTTTGAGACACATCTCCCTCCAACCGCCTTGCACATATAAGCTGATATACTCTCTCGCTGGAATCATAAAGATAAGGATCACGCCAATGAGCCATTTTTCTTGATCCGCTACTTATATGCTCGTAGTATCTCGAATCAGGTTCTGAAGTAGGATTATTAGAAAGTTTAAACCATGTTGCAAGATCATCCGATACAGCCATACCTGTACGTTGAACTCGGTATTGGTCCCATACAGTGTCTCTTGTACTGTCTTTAGTACTGGTAGCCGAATATGCCATCCAGTACCTTCCTTGGCGCTCAATAGTACTCCCAGTACAAATACGTAAATCATCCCATGAACCAAGAGGTCCAGGATGGAGAACCGGCTCTAATATATCCCAATTAAACAAATCTTTACTGGTCGCATGACCTACAAAAGAGTTGTGACTTCCATCTTCTTCTACTGGCCAAGCAAGATAAAACATGTGAACGGTATCTGTTGAATTATCTACAAAATACCATGCATCTCCGATTACATGATCATCATGTGAAAACATATTTGACTCTCACTTTATATAAATTTTTTGCCAAATATAAAGTAATTAAACTTCTAACCAATTTAAAATGTCTCACTAAAGATCCAAATCCATTAATTCTTCACCCCAAACAATGTCCCCCTTGAAAATGCTTGTTATATCACTCAATGCTTTTTCCTGTTTAGATTTTTCATCTAGAGCATGAATCTGGTGTACTAGAACCAATCTACTAGAGTTTGAATCCCTAGCCATTTCTGCTGATGTAATACTTCCACACATATAGTCGGCTTCTGGAGTATTATCTATCTCCTCTTGAATATATACGCATAAACACACAAGAGTATCAACATCCTTTGCCAAGTTCAAAACTGATTCACACGGCCTTGTATCACCGGTTATCACTATACTCCCCTCAGATGAATCTACTCTGTATGCAAGTGAATCTAACCATGGCTCTACATGTTCTGCTGGTGCAGATGTAACCTCCCAATCCTTACCCTGACAAATCTTGCCAGGTCCTATATCTTTCGCTATGATTTCCGGCTTAGGCCTTGGCAATTTACCACCTCTGACCTGATAGGAATTTAAACTTAATGGATGATTTATTCTAGCTATCCAGTCGTGTGAGAATGCACCTTGATTTTCATCCATCAATCTATGCGTTAATTGTTCTGTCAATTTTGGTCCGTAAACGTTAAGCTTATTTTCCCCACCAACTTCTAAATTCCATCTACTTAGCAAAAAGCAAGGATAATCTACATCATGGTCAAAGTGGTGGTGTGTAAAAAACAAATTATCAATTTGAACAGGACTTATCCCGACCTTAGCCAATTTTTGAGTGGCAGATGGCCCACAATCAAACATCAGATATTCATCACCAACTTGAAGTACATATGCAGATCCAAATCTATCAGCAGAAGGAAGAGGGGTACCGGATCCGAGAATATATAATTTCAAATCTTTCTCCTAAACCCTACTAGCATTTCAATATAGACTTTAACCTATTTCCGTATTAATAGCCTTAAATGTTACCTCACATCCCGTTAATAATTTTCAGGAGTTTTTGGCATATATGTAGATGAAATATTTTTTTCTATAGCAACAGATATTTGTTTGGATCTTTCTCTTGAGCCTCTTTTTTTCAAATCTGAAGAAACGTCGTAGCATTTAGGGCAAGAAACATCTTTTTCATACTTTGGTGAAATACGATCTTTTTGTGATATAGGATAATTACATCCTCTGCAAAGATCGTATTTGCCTTTTGATAAATCATGCCTTAAAGCTACTCTATTATCAAAAACAAAACATTCTCCAATCCATCTAGTTTCTTTTAATTCAGTATTCTCCAAATACTTTAATATACCTCCATCAAGCTGAAACACTTCATTGAATCCTTGTTGTTTCATATAGTATGATGCCTTCTCACATCTGATACCCCCAGTACAATACATGGCTATTTTTTTATTTTTATATTCTCTTAAATCCTCATCAATATATTTTTTCATTTGTATGAATGAATCTATATTAGGGATAACAGCTTGGTCAAAGCATCCTATTTCAGTCTCATACTGATTCCGCACATCAAGAACGATAACATCTGGTTGATTTATTAAATCATTCCATTCATCAGAACTTACAGAAATCGCTCTAGGCTTATTAGTATCTATTGGATCATTAAGCATAGTAACAATTTCATTTTTTATTTTGATTTTCAGTCTATAAAAAGGCATTTCGCGAATCTTTGAATATTTGACATTCAAATTTGCCATTCCTGATTCAATAATATAATTTTCCAATCCGTCTATATTGTCAGGCAACCCTGCAAGTGTTCCATTAACACCTTCTTCTGCTAAAATTATGCTTCCTCTGATTTTATTTGAAATGCAAAACCGTTTTAGCTCTTGAGCAAGTTTTTCCAGATTTTCCAAATTTATGAATTGATAAAAAGTTATTACTTTAAAATACTCCAACACTTAACCCTTTTCACTGCTATTATTTTCCTATTCAATATCAATTAAACCTAACAACCAGTTCTACATCTGTCAAAACAATATCTGATTCTATCAA
>CAYRIG010000241.1:0-3034 GCA_964424315.1 uncultured Dehalococcoidia bacterium
CCTGAATGTTTAAATCGGTTAAATCTTTCTTCTTCAGCAGCAGCTATCAGTTCACCGTCACGGAAAACTGCAGCTGAAGCATCTCCATGAAAACAATTTAATCCTAAAATATTCATTTTCTAATTTTCTTTTAAGTATGTTTTAAAGTATTTAAGTGTATTTTGTATTCCGCTTATGTAATCAACTACAGGATTCCACCCTAACAATCTATTTGCTAGACCAATATCAGGCCTTCGAACTTTGGGGTCATGAATCGGAAGAGGTTTAAATACAATCTCACTTTTACTATCTGAGATATCTTTTATACTCTTAGCAATATCTAAAACCGTCATTTCTACTGGATTCCCTATATTAACCACAATAGGGTCAGGATCATTTTCAAATCCACTAGGCTTAGCAGAGGATAAGTTGGAATATGAAGCTAACCTATATATTGCTTCAACAGTATCGTCAACATAACATAAGGATCTGGTTTGACTGCCATCTCCATAAACTGTAATATCATCTCCCCGCAATGCCTGGGACATAAAATTTGGCACAGCTCTTCCATCATCTATCCTCATTCTCGGACCGTATGTATTAAACAATCTGGCAATTCTTATATCCACTCCATGTGCATGGTAATATGCACTAGCCAGTGCTTCCCCAAAACGCTTAGCTTCATCATAAACACTTCTTGGTCCAGTAGTACTCACTCTACCTAGATAATTTTCATTTTGAGGGTTAACTTCAGGATCTCCATAAACCTCCGATGACGAGGCAAGTATAAACGTCGCTTGATATCTTTTTGCTATACCCAGAGCATTCAGAGTTCCCATGGATCCTACTTTTAACGTATGAATTGGGTGATTATAATAATCTTTTGGACTTGCTGGACTTGCAAAATGATAAACAAAATCAACTTCTTGTATCGTACCTTTCAAAATTTCATCCAAATAAGCTGGTTGAATTATATCGTGAGAAACAAAAATGAAATCAGGATGGTCCATTAAATGAGAAACATTTGATTTAGCACCGGTAACAAAATTATCAATACATATGACTTTCTGACCTGCTGATAACAAATACTCACATATATAAGAACCAACGAAACCAGCTCCTCCCGTAACTAATGAGGTTATCTGACCGTTATTCATGAAGTCTCACCTTAAACCTATCCCATAATATTCAAACCCGATTTCCCTAATAACTTTAGAGTCATAAATATTGCGTCCATCAAAAATTATCGGGGATTTCATTTTTTCTTTTAGCTCTAGTAAATCAATTTCCTTAAATTCGTTCCATTCTGTAAGTATTACTAACGCATCTGCGTCAGTGGCAGCTTCAATTGCAGATGAATGAGGAACAATAGAGTCAAAGCTGTCTGGCAACCCTCCTTTTGTGAAAATATCGGAAATCGATGGATCGTAAACTTTTATATTTGCATCTGAATTTAAAAGTTCATTTACAACAGCTACTGCCGGAGATTCTCTTATATCATCCGTATTAGGCTTAAATGACAATCCCCATACAGCTATCTTTTTCCCTTTTAACACCCATAAATTTTTCTTTATCTTATCAACAAAATTAGTTACTCTAGCCGTGTTAATCTTATCTACTTCTCTCAACAAATTGAAATCTACCGCATATTGACTTGCTATCCATGAGAAAGCTCTAATATCTTTAGGTAAGCAATATCCTCCAAATCCGATACCCGCATTCAGGAAAGAAGGTCCAATCCTTGGATCCATACCAATTCCTTTCGCAACATCACCAATGTTTGCGTCAGCTGATTCACATAAGTCAGATAACATATTTATGAAAGATATCTTAGTTGCCAAAAACGCATTAGATGCGTGTTTGATTATTTCAGCTGTATTAACATCTGTAATCATAAATTTTTCTTCAAATTTCTGTCTTGACTTAAATAATGGTAAATATATTTGTTTCAAAAGATTTTCAGATTTTTTGTTATCCACTCCAACTATAACTCTGTCAGGGTTCATAAAGTCATTAATTGCTGTTCCTTCCTTCAAAAATTCAGGATTTACTGCAACATCGAATTCAAAGTCAAAAGAAGTTTCTCCATGATTTTTGGTTTTACTGTCAATATGCCTTTGAATACTACTCTTCAAACTAGCAGCGGTTGTAACGGGAGTAGTACTTTTTTCCACAATTAATTTATATTCCGAGATGTTTTCTGCTATTGTATTTGCAACAGTTTCCAATTGTGAAAGATCAGCAGATCCATCAGCGTTCTGAGGAGTTCCTACACAAACAAAAATACATTCAGCATCTTTAATCGCTTTGGATTGATTTTTTTCAACCTTGAAGTTTCCTTGCTTAAGATATTTTTTTAGCATTTCGCTTATGCCAGGTTCGTAAAATGGAACTATCCCTTCAGAAATCAAATCCAGTTTAGTCAAATCACTATCTGTACCTGTAACCCCCCAACCCATTTGGGCAAAACCAAGGGCAGTAGGCAATCCAACATGACCAAGACCTAATATAGCGATTTGTATTTTTCTATCCACTGTTCACCTCGAAATTAATGCTTAACCAAATATTTCGAATTACTTTTTTTAATTACTCTTCCCTTCCCCCTAGTTCTACGCGGCAATTTGGTTTTAGTTATATTAACCTGGTCAGTGTTAATGTATTTCCACTTAACTGCTGTTTTAATATCACGCCCCATAAACCTCATTAGCACTAAGGCATCATCGTATGGTGAGGATGGCTCTTTTAGGATCTTGGCTCTAACAGCAAATCCTGATATGAATACTTCAACGATTTCATTTATTTCAAATCTGGTCCATAATCCACCTTCGTCATTAAGTTCTTTTGTATATGACATTAAATCACAAACAACTTGGTTAGAAACGCTTGAAACAGCACCATCAAATTTTACCCAGCCAGACAAAAAACTAATGGATCTTATATCAGGTAATTCAATGTTATGATTACTACTTTTTACAAAAATATAACCGGGAAAAATGCAAACTTCTTTTTCTTCATGGTTGGCGTTTACGACTTGAACTAATGGCAAAAAGGCTAA
>CAYRIG010000242.1:0-3002 GCA_964424315.1 uncultured Dehalococcoidia bacterium
TGTAGCGCCTCTTCTTGGTTTTCCTGTATGTCACTACGGGTCAATGTAATGTACGGTGGCATTTGATCTATTAAAGTGTCATTTAACATGTTTTCAACTTTGATACTCATAAGTGATTTAGCATCCTCATATTCTAAGTCAGGCGGGAAACAAAAAATTGAACCGTCAAACAGGAATTTAGCATTGGAAGTATCAACATCTTTTAATTGTTCTAAAGCTAATTCTTCACAACAACATTTAGGAGTCTCGTAAAAAATATTTGTTAATTTTCTATCAGCTAATAAAGCTAAGTTACTCAAACTTTGTTTCCACTTATCTTGCATTTGTATTTTGATGGAGAAAGAGTCTTGTTCGCCTAAAATATAAGGTGTCATGGAGAGAAATGCTGTATCTATTAGGTCTTCGTAATCTTTTTGTGTGATAGAAGATACTACTAAGTTGTTTATCTCATTTTCGGTGAGCTCTATACCGATATTGTCGTTTATGGTTAATTTGGTTTCTTCGTACAAAATTGGCAAAAGAATATTTGTTGTAAAAAAATCGTAATATTGAGGTTCTTTGAGTTTTGTATTTAAACTAATAAGTGCCGCTTCAGTTCGATCTTTGAGGAGTATTTCTATGTGGAAATGGTCCTGATTGCCTGAAAGATAAGGGATTAATTGGGATAAAGACAGTTCAACGTTGGTTTGGGTCCATTGTGGGTCGAGAACATTTAATAATTCAAATGATAATTCACGGTAGATTTCATCTTCAGGTATATCGGATGTTTCAATTAGACTTGGAATTATTTGATAAGAAATATGTTCATAAACGTTAGCTTGAATAAGATGTTTATTATAGAAATTGGGGTCGCTAAATTTTATTGCTAAATTCGAAAAGAATACTAGGGTAATAAACACTGGGATAGTCAATATTGCTATGGTTGACGCTATGAATCGTCTTGCTAGTAACATGTTTACCTGATATTTGTACTTATTAGAATTAGAGTAGCATGTAATTACTTTCTAGAACATATTCTAATTGTTAAAATCGATTCTATATTCTTATTGAAGTTGCATCCAATTCATGTGTTCATGGTTGATTTTTAAATGAAAATTCTTGCTGCTGTTCGTCACCCTGGTCCTGCAGAGGCAGCTGTGCCAGTAATTAAATTGCTTCTTTCACAAGGTCACCAGGTTATTCTGTTAGGACTTAATAATAATAGTATCGAAACAAAAACTCTTGGTGGTTCAGTTTCAATTTTCAACAGAAATAATATTGAGCATATCGACATGGCAGATATGGATGCCAATTCCGATTTCAGCAAAGTAGATAGTAAATCGACGAATAGTTTAATAGATAAATATAAACCTGACCGAATATTAGTAGGCTGCTCAACTCAAGAGGAGGAATTAATTAGGTGTATAGAAAATTCATTGATAATAGCAGGGTCGGATTATTCCATACCTACATTACAGATAGTTGAAATGTGGGGTTGTTGGACTTCTAGACCAGAAATATTTTATCCAGATAGGTTTGCAGTTTCAGATGAGTTTACTAAAAAAGTTGTATTGAAAAGAGGTGCCCCAAAGGAACGTGTTAAGATAACCGGGAATCCTAGTTTCGATATTTTTCATGATTGTAATCTAAATCAAAATGTAATAACAAACAGTCAATCCGCAGACACAAGGGATTTTGTTTACATTGGACAAGTGAGTCCTGATAATTTTACTACGTTTGATTGGGTGCTAAAATCATTGGGAACAAATGACAGAGTTGCTTTTGCAAAACACCCTAGGGATTTGAGAAATTATGATAGCTTGCTTTCGCAAGCAGGTAATAAACTATGGGTTACTGATCTCGCGAATGATGATTTATTGAAACAAGCAGATGTTTGCCTTACCCATTCTTCCACTATGGGAGTTAAAGCATCGTTATTAGGGATTCCTACGATTAATTTTATTCTTGATAATGATCAAGTCGAGGTCAGACAAATATGTGGAGACTTACCCCTTGTACTAGCTGAAGGTAGTTACAAAGCAGATTCATTGGAGGCATTCAGAAATTTGTTAAAACAAGATTTGGTGGTTAATCAATCCAAACTTCGTTCTAGTTTAAATATTGATGGGATGTCGGCAGTTAGAGTAGTTGATTATTTATTAAGCTAATTGGTTTGATAAAATAACTTTTTCAAATTTGATATAGGGAAGTAGCATTTTGGCTAAATATAGCCGTTTTATCATCAGGTGAAAAACTTTCTGTGATTTTTGTATAAGCGTTCACAACATCTTCGAAGCTGCTCCATAGTTTATCTATCGGCCAATTACTACCCCATATACAGCGTTCTATACCAAAAGATTCAATACAATGGATAATATAAGGTGTAATAGATTCGATCGTCCAATTATTGTCTCCCATACCTAGCCCAGATATTTTACAGATTACATTATCTGCTTTTGCAGCAGTTGAAATCGATGATTGCCATTTTTCGAAGTATTCACTTGATCTTTCTTCAGGAAATCCGCAGTGGTCTATTACAATTTTTGTGTAGGGGAATTTATCTGAAAGAATGATTAGTTTCTCCATGTCTTTCCATGTGACACTCACATTGGCGATGAGGTTGTATTTTTCTAATACAGCAAAACCTCTATGGAAATCCGAATCAACCAGATAGTCTCCAAATGAAAAATCTCTAATGCCCCTCATGTTTTTGTATTCGCAGTGTTGTTCTATGGTTTTTTCTACTTGAGGGTCTTTCAGATTAGCATATGCAATTATTGCTTGTGGAAATTGGTTTTTATCAGCTGCAGATTGCAGCCATTCAGTTTCTTTTACGGGATCTTTTGAACCTATGGCGGCCTGCACATGTACTGCTGATATTACGTTGTAGGGTTTAGTTTCATCAATGTAGTCTTCGGCTAAGAAATTTGTCTCGCTTAATTTTCTTGTTTGTGTACCTAAAACTGGATGAATGACGTCTGGTTGCCAATGAGCATAGAATAGTTCGGGGTGCTTCATGTCAT
>CAYRIG010000243.1:0-2993 GCA_964424315.1 uncultured Dehalococcoidia bacterium
GGATATCCACCGTCTTTTCGCAATATTACAGTGTTTTGTACATTCCAAGTAGAGCCATTGTCATGGCTTATTACTGCTTTGATTCCCATAGGATCTCTTCTATATCCGTAAGTGCATAAGATAGATCCATCATGTAATTTTATTAAATCAGGGGGTGAATGAGGAGCCCATATGTTTGTTAATACTGGATATGACCAGGTTTTACCGAGGTCAGAAGACCAAGTTTGTGTAAAATATCCAAATTCATTTCTTGAAAGTCCCAGAATATTTCCAGAGGAAGTTTCTAAAAACGACATCTCTCCCATCAAACTCAAATTTGATTCGAATGAACCTACTTTGACTAATTGCCAGTTTTTACAATGGGAATCAGATCGCCAAACGAAGTTATGGTGGCTTCCGTTTTTGTCTGATCCATATACAGGAATCAACACTTCACCTGTACTTAATCTTGTTCCTCGGGCAAACGACATTAAAATCTTGAATCCTGGCACCGTCCATTCTTGACGCTCCCATGTCTTACCAGCATCTGTGGATATGTTGGTGAACAAGGTATTGTTTCTTACAGAAATCAGACCTGAGTCCCATGGATGAGGGTAAATAAAAAGACCATTTGATGTAGCATCAGATTTTTTTGAAATATCGCACGGTTCGAAGCCGACAGTGCCGGCTGAAACGAAAACATCGTCGCTGAGTTTAACTGTAGTCCTATCTGATCGTTCTCTTATTGTAGGTGCAGGCCAATTAAGGGGAATGTTTAAATCTTTATCATTTTCCCAAGACTTACCTCGGTCTGTTGATGTTAAAACCGTCCATTCTCCAATTACCGTATGGTCTCTAGCTAAAGACTTCGAAAAGCCAATTGCAAGTTTATCGTTATCTAAATGATTTAATATTGGGAATGCCGAGTAAATACCTGTTGATTTATATACTATAGTTTCGTGTATGATACGTTTATGCATAATTTGTCCTGTTGAGAGATAAATTTTGTTAAGTATAAATCAACATTAGATAAAATAAAATGAGGTGTTAGGATGCCTATACTACGTAAAGAAGATTCTAAGAAAGGAGATTTTGCTCCCGGTATAGAACGTACCGAAATAGTTAATGGGTCTTTTGGGTCTGATTCCTTAACGGTAGCTGATTTAGATCTTGAAGATGGAAGCCAAGTGCCTACTCATTTTCATCCAAAAGAAGAAGCGATGTATATTTTGGAGGGAGAATTGATGGCACTTCTAGGTGATGAGCAAGTAGTTGTTAAAGCTGGCGACACTGTTTTAGCCCCTGCGGGTTTAAAGCATGGATTTACCAATAAGTCTGGAAAACCTGCTAGGTTATTGGCCATTCATCCTACAAGCAAAGTAGAAGTTCATAAAACAGATTGATTATTAAACAACATATTGGTTTTAAATTTAGAAAGTTAGGTGCATATTATGTCACTGCCTGAAAGAATGAATTTTGGAATATTTTTGGCTCCGTTTCATTGGGTTGAAGAAAATCCAACCTTAGCTCTTGAACGTGATTTAGAGTTATTGCAATGGTTGGATTATCTGACTTTTGATGAAGCATGGATTGGGGAACATCATAGTGCTGGATGGGAAACTATATCATCACCTGAATTGTTTATTGCCACTGCAGCAGAGCGTACTAAACATTTGAAATTTGGTACGGGCGTTTTGAGTATTCCATATCACCACCCATTAATGGTTGCTAATAGGATGATTCAACTCGACCATATTACTAGGGGAAGAGTTATGCTTGGTGTTGGTCCTGGGGCATTAACAACCGATGCACATATGCTTGGCATTGAACATACCATCCAAAGAGAACGCTTAGATGAGGGATTAGGGATAATTAAAAGGCTTTTAATTGAAGATGATCCCATAACTTACAAGTCTGATTGGTTTAATTTGAATGATGCGAGAGTTCATTTAAAACCTTATACGAAGCCTCATTTTCCTATTTACGTTGCAGCGGCTCAATCTCCCACGGGTATGCGTTTGGCTGGTAAATATGGTGCCGGAGTATTATCCATAAGCGTATTACAAGACGCTTATAGTAAGACTCTTAAAGAATTTTGGAGTATTGCCGAAGATGTAGCATCTGAAAATAACCAACAGGTATCTAGAGACAATTGGCGTTTAGTAATGCCCGTCCATTTAGCTGAAACCAAAAAGGAAGCTATTGAGCAAAGTCGTGAAGGGGCAGCTAAATATCAGCGGGATTATTTTGAAAACACAATGGGTTTTACTGCTGGAAGAAATAAAATGGGTGAGACTGTTCAAGGACCTAGAGAAAAAATCGTTGAGGAAATGAATGATTCGGGTATGTGGTGTATCGGTACTCCTGATGATTTGGTTGAGTCTATATTAAGGTTAGACGAGCAAAGTGGTGGATTTGGCGGATTTATGATACAAGCGACTGAATTTGGAAATAGGGAACAAGTTTTGCGTAGTTATGAATTGATAGCAAGGTACGTAATGCCTAAATTCCAGGGTACAACAACGAGCCTCAAAGCTTCTCAACAATGGGCAGCAGACAATAGATTTAAGTTAATGGAAGCTCGGAAAAAATCAATAGATAAAGCAGCCAATCAGTATTCCAAAGAAAAGGAAGAGAAGGGTCGCTAATTAGAAGTTTAGTAAAGGAGATATGGATGTTAGAGAGGTTCAAGGTTCCAGCAAATGAGCAAGTTTATGTTGAGGAGGAAGCATTAAGGCATACAGTAACTTCCATTTTTGAAAAAGTTGGTCTTTCGAGGACAGATGCTATGGAGTCAGCGGATGTTTTGGTGACTGCTGATTTGAGGGGAGTTGAATCACATGGTGTTTCAAATATGCTTAGACGTTATGTGGAGTTTTATCAAGATGAAGTTTTAAATCCATTAGGTAAGCTTTCAATAGTATCAGATACTCCATCTGCAGCTACGGTTGATGCGGATAGAGCATTAGGTATCACAGTTGGTAGAAGAGCTATGGAAATAGCTGTAGACAAAG
>CAYRIG010000244.1:0-1840 GCA_964424315.1 uncultured Dehalococcoidia bacterium
TGGAGGTACTGAATACCGAGAAGGTGATATAGAGTACATGGTGCTTAGAGATGATGATGTACTTTTCAAGAAATAAATTTGAGTTATTTTAATAATAAGGAGGAAATAAACTAATGCCTAAACAGCTTACTTATAGTGAAGAAGCTCGTGCTCAAATGAAGCGCGGCATAGATATAATGGCAGAAACTGTTGGCGTAACTTTAGGCCCAAGGGGCAGGAACGTAGTTTTAGATAAGAAATTCGGTCCGCCTCAGGTTTGTAGCGATGGTGTGACGATCGCTAAAGAGATAGAGTTAGAAGACGCCTTTGAGAATATGGGTGCACAATTGCTTAAAGAAGCAGCCAGTAAGACCAATGACGTTGCTGGTGACGGTACAACCACTGCTACAGTTTTGGCTCAGGCTATCATACATGAAGGATTTAAGAACATTGCTGCTGGAGCAAATCCTATGGCTATCAAAAGAGGGATAGATCAAGGAGTCGAAGCTCTGCGAGCAGCAGTGGGTAGTATGTCTACCCCTGTCAGCGGTAGAGAAGATATAGCAAAGGTTGCTAGTTTGTCCGCTCATGATGATGAGATGGGTTCATTAATATCTGAAGTAATGGAAAAAGTTGGGAAAGATGGAGTTATAACTGTTGAAGAATCAAAAGGTATAAGTTACGAGCAAGAATTTGTTGAAGGTATGCAAATTGATCGTGGTTATATATCTCCGTACTTTGCTACAAATCAAGAAAGAATGGAATCTGAAATAGATAACCCATACATATTGATAACTGATAAAAAAATATCGGCTGTATCAGATTTTCTTCCTGCTTTGGAAAAAATACTGCAGATTGGCAAAAATGTAGTGATTATTGCCGAAGATATTGAGGGTGAAGCCCTTGCTACGTTAGTTGTAAACAAATTGAGAGGCACACTAAATATACTTGCTGTAAAAGCTCCAGGATTTGGTGATAGAAGAAAAGAAATGCTTGAAGACATTGCTGTTTTGACTGGCGGAGTAGTAATTAGCGAAGAAGTTGGTCGCAAATTAGACTCAGTTACCGTTGATGACCTTGGTAGGACACGAAGAGTAGTTGCTACTAAAGATGACACTACATTTGTTGACGGTGAAGGCGACGATAGTGCGATTCAAGGTAGAATCAATCAGATTAAGTCTCAAATTGAAGAAACAACCTCTGATTATGATAGAGAAAAACTCCAAGAGCGTTTGGCAAAATTGTCTGGCGGAGTTGCTATCATAAAAGTAGGTGCTGCTACTGAAGTAGAATTGAAAGAAAAAAAGCAAAGAATCGAAGATGCTTTGTCAGCTACAAGGGCAGCAGTAGAGGAAGGAATCGTTCCTGGCGGTGGATTAGCTTTATTAAGAGCAAGTACAGCTTTAGATAAGGTTAAGCTTTCTGGAGATGAACAAACAGCAATTACTATACTTAAAGACGCTCTTGCTGCTCCTTTGAAGCTTATTGCCGAAAATACAGGAGTTGCTGGAGAGGTTGTTCTTTCTAAAACATTAGAAGGAACAGGTAATCATGGTTATGATGCTGAAACTGGTCAATATGGTGATCTTATTGAGCTAGGAATCATGGATCCAGCTAAAGTAACGCGTTCTGCAATTGAAAATTCTGCTAGTGTGGCCGGAATGGTATTAACTACAGAAGCTTTGATAACAGATGTTAAGGAAGATTTACCGGCTATGCCAGCTGGTGGTCCTCCTCCTCCAATGGATTACTAAGAGGAATTACAAAAAAGGGGCCCATAATCGGGCCCCTTTTTTTATAGTATTGAATATTTCTTATTTAGGAAATTAATGCTAAGCTTTTCAATCAATGTAATAAATGT
>CAYRIG010000244.1:1850-2964 GCA_964424315.1 uncultured Dehalococcoidia bacterium
GGATTTCAACTCTAGCTATGGTATTAACCGATAGACAGCAATCAATATTAAATTGCATCGTTATAGATCATATAAAGACAGCTAATCCTATTGCTTCAGAGTCTATTGCCAATCGGCATGATTTAGGTATCAGTCCTGCTACAATAAGAAATGATGTCGCCAAGTTAGAGGAAGCTGGTTATATAACCCGTCCCCATTTGTCAGCAGGTAGTGTTCCTTTAGATTCTGGGTATCGTTCATATGTGGAACATTTTTTCAGCACTTCGGATAACCAATCCAACAAATTTTCTGAATTCGTATCAAATTTCCAACAAAAAATTTATGATTCTGAAATAGATTTAGATTCACGTACTCAAATTGCGGCAAGTATGATTTCCAGAATTTTAGGTACACTCGCTTTAGTTACATTTCCAAAGTCAAATCAATCTAAAATAAAACACCTAGAATTTGTGTATTTGAATAAATCAATGGGAATGTTGATTGTTGTTTTGGATCATACAAAGATAACAAAAAGAATCATAAAATTATCTAATAATTTAACTAGGTATCAGTTCGATTCTGCTTTTAAGACAGTTAAAGACAAATGTATAGGACTCAGGAAAAAGCAGTTAATGAAACTAATTAAAAGTGATGTCCCTAATTTAGAGAATTTACTTTTAAGAGAAATATTTTCTATTATGACTCGTGAAGATAGAGAGTTGGGTTCTGACCATTATTTGTATGGATTGAAAAATATACTGTCGCAACCGGAATTTACTGATATAAGTAAAGGATATTCAATAGTAGAAGTGGTAGAAGATGGTAGATTGGCAGAAGCTGTAGTATCAGAAAGTCCAAGATTAGGGGTTTTACAGATAAGGATAGGGCGTGAAAATAAAGGAGATTTTCTTTGGCCCTTAAGCGTTATTATGACCGAATATGGTATTGTTGGAGAATCTGTTGGACTATTAGGAGTAATTGGGCCAACCCGTATGGATTATACAAAAGCTATAACTATAGTAGATGAAGCTTCAAAGGTTATGAGTCAAATGGTAGAAGAGGTAAGGTAATAATCTATTCTTATCTTTTTTGCGAAAATCAAATTTAGTTGGAGATTTAAATGAAATTAGTTCTT
>CAYRIG010000245.1:0-2953 GCA_964424315.1 uncultured Dehalococcoidia bacterium
AACATCTCAGAAATTTGGTTCTACAAAGATTTAATTTATTCACTTTTGATAAAGGATATAAAAGTTCGCTATGCACAATCAGTTTTAGGAATCGGATGGGCAGTTATACAACCTCTATTTTTCATGGTAGTCTTCACTCTAATTTTCAGCAAACTGGCAAAAATAAGCACTGAGGGCCAACCAGCACAAGTATTCTATTATTGCGCTTTAGTTCCATGGACTTATTTTTCTAGTGGATTAATTGATTCGACTGGAAGCCTAATTCAAAATTCCGGGATGATGACAAAAGTTTATTTCCCCAGAATCATCTTGCCACTGGTTTCTGTTTTGTCAAAATTACCCGATTTAATAATTGCTTCAACTATTGTGGCAATCCTGATGGTTTGGTTTTCAATAAGTCCATCGATATCTATAGTTTTAATTCCATTATTGATTTTAATCATGGTGTTGTTTTCTTTCGGACTGGGAGCTTTTTTCTCTGCACTTGCAATTCAATATCGTGACATTAAATATGGTATAACTTTTCTCACACAAATACTTATGTTTGCTACCCCAATCGCATATCCTACATCACTTATACCAAAACATCTGCAATGGGCTTATGCATTAAACCCCATGGTTGGAGTGATTGAAGGAGTACGTTCTTGTTTGCTACAAACAAGGGAAATCCCAATAGATTTTATTTTAATAGGATTAGCAGTTTCAATTGCTACAAGTTTCATAGGAGTTATTTATTTCAATCGGTGTGAAACAACATTTGCAGACGTAGCATAATTTCAAACTATGAACACAGCAATATCTTCAAATAAATTAGGTAAAATATATCGCATCGGATCAAGGCAAGATTCGAATTCAACGTTTGTTGAGACTGTAACTAGACAACTAACCAAACCAATAAGAAACCTAAAGAATATCCGTAAACTGTCACAAAACACTGATCAAACAGGAGATTCTTACATATGGGCTCTTAAAGATCTAAATTTCGATATAAAAGAAGGAGAAGTAGTAGGAATAATAGGTCCAAACGGTGCAGGAAAATCTACGTTACTTAAAATACTATCCAAGATAACTTACCCTACAGAAGGGACAGTGAAAATCAAAGGCCGGGTTTCTAGCTTACTCGAAGTTGGTACTGGCTTCCATCCCGAGCTTACAGGAAGAGAAAATGTATACCTGAATGGCACAGTGCTTGGAATGACAAGAAAAGAGGTTTCAAATAAATTTGATGAGATTATAGAATTTTCAGGAGTTGAGAATTTTATTGACACTCCAGTAAAAAGATTTTCAAGTGGGATGCAAGTGCGACTTGCTTTTGCAGTAGCAGCCCACCTTGAACCTGAAATCTTATTAATAGATGAAGTATTGGCAGTAGGTGATGCTGAATTTCAAAAACGTTGCCTTGGTAAAATGAAAGATACCGCCAATGCGGGCAAAACAGTCATCTTCGTAAGTCACAACATGACATCAATCAGCAGGCTATGTGACAGGGCCATATTACTACAAAACGGCAAATTGATTGAAGATGGACTGAGTTCAGAAGTCATAAGTCACTATCTTCACAAACCTGATTCGGGTAAAAACTTGCGAACTTGGGATATCAATACTGCTCCTGGACAAGAGGGAGTAAAGTTGCTATCCGTAGAATTAGAATCTCACCAGGATTCTGAACACGTGTGGTTAAATTCCACGTCACCTATAAAAATCAAAGTAAATTATCATGTTTCAACCCCTCCACTAAAGATGCGATGCGCAGCTATGATATATACCCAAGGTATTTGTGCTTTTTCAACTTTCGAACCCAAAGAAAGAGAGCATATACAAAAAGGAACCTATCAAGTCCAAGTCGAAATACCCCCAAATCTGTTAATCGAAGGAGAGCATTCAGTAAACATTTCAATCTTCGGTTCAAGGGGACATAAATTAAGATACGTTGATTATAAAGACGCTTTGGGATTTCACATAAAAGATGAAATTGATGGCACTTCATCTCGCGGTGATTACACACAAAACGTAATGGGAATTGTACATCCATTGCTAAAATGGTCTTCAACCTACCAAAACGAATAAACAAACCGTATAATTCGTTTCCTTACAAGCTACCCGATGAAAAAAACACTCAAAAACATTTTTTCTTTCAACTCCACAAACCAACAAAAGATTTATGGTGATTCCCTTATTAGTCTCCTTGAATCATCAAATCTGAAAATCGTTGATATAGGGTCAGGAAATGCAATAGGACCTAGCATCGGAAATTTCTCGCAATTTGCAAGTTATATTAATTATTTCCCTTGTGATCCAACGATAACCAGTAATATCAACAGTGAAACTCAATGGAAATCCATAAAGTATATTCGTGAAGCTATTTGGACCGAGACAGGAACAAAATCATTAAACATAACGAGCCAACCAGGATTGAGTTCATTACTTAAACCAAACACATCTGTAGTAAATACATTTAATAATCACGCTGACTACAAAATAAAAAGCACACAAACCATAAAAACAATTAAGTTGAGTGAGGCCGCTGCAAAATACAAATTTGAAAACGCAGATTTTTTGTCAATTGACACCCAAGGAAGTGAATTAGAAATATTGATATCCGGGCAATCATTACTTGAAAGTTCAATACTAGGTATATTTATAGAAACTGAATTCCAGGAGTTGTATGAAGGACAATCTCTATTTGCTGATATAGATAAATATTTAAGAAATCTAGGATTTATTCTCTTTGATATAGATAGAGTGTTGATGAGAAGAAAAAATTATTCTAAAAAGTATTATTCCCGTAAACAAATAAGCCATTGTCATTGTCTTTATTTGAAACCACTTTCACTCATAAATGATCAAAACAACAAATCTTTAAACAATAAACTTGAACAACTATTGGTTATAACTATGGCTAACGAGCACTATGACCTAGCCCGAGAAATATGCTCTATAGAGCCATCTAGAT
>CAYRIG010000246.1:0-307 GCA_964424315.1 uncultured Dehalococcoidia bacterium
GGGGGTGGTTTCGATTCTAACCCAGTTTCTGTAACTGGAGCTCTTCAAAATTATATAACGCAAGCACAGCTTGCCGGCCCCCCTTTAATGAGCAATGTGTATAGGATAGAGGTTCATACTAGAATAGAAAACGTTCACACATATGAGTCTGGCAGTTATTCATATGATGTAAAAGCGGGGGAGGCCGCTATTGATGGACAATCATTTGCAACCGACACGGGAACGGATGTGCAGGATTATTCAGAACCGGGGAGCTCGTTGGGCCCCGGGGCAACAAAAACACATGTTCATACGTTTACATTCGACG
>CAYRIG010000246.1:317-2925 GCA_964424315.1 uncultured Dehalococcoidia bacterium
ATACTACAGTCCTCTGCCGGCGCAAGAGTTGAGTTGAACAGTATTCTAACAGACCTTCCACAAATAGACGTATATTTACAAAAGGTTTTATATATCGAAGGAGATGTAGATGCATTTAGTAAGACAAATACTATATCAAGTAATTCCTTTTTTATAAGTTTTTCTTTTGGCGGAACCGAGGGGTCTGGTTGGGACTCTGATTGGATAGGTGGAATATCTTTTCTATATGATGACTCAAAACAAGAAAGCTTAATAACGCAACTTATTAACGATGACGATGGGGGAGATTTAATAGTAACGTCGAGTGAATTTCCCGGAGCGGCAGAGTCTCCCGATATTATATTATATGTAGATTGGAACACTACTAATAGCGCATCTACCGAGGGGGCTTGGAATAAAAGAATTACAGGGGCTAGGCTATATTTAAAGAAAGACGATAATACAGTTAAAACTGATTGGATTCCACAAATAGAATATGATTTTGTTAATGGGACTGCATATTCGTATGAAACTGGCATAAAACATTTTGGATCATATGATATTGCCAATGACCTTTATACTTTTACAATTGATGAATCTAGCGCAAAATCCCCTAACTTAGTTGGTTCTTATAAATCAGAAACTGGATATAATGATGACGAAAGTAGTATTGTATCAAAATATAAAACAGCAGTAACATCAAATAGAATGTCATATGTTGGAGGTTTGGAAGTTCAATACGAAGATGGGACTACTGAGGTTAGAGGCGACACTCTAACAAAGACTCCTGTTAATAAATTTGATATACATTTAGTTGAAAGAAGGATTGACGCATCTATCAGAGATGGTGATGAAATTGTAAAGTTAGAAGAATATGCTGATAGGATACTTCAGTTTAAAAAGAAGAAAATGCATTTAATTAATGTTTCTCAGGATTTAGAATTTTTAGAAGATACATTCATTCATAAAGGAATATCGCACCCATCATCTGCTTGTAAAACTGATTTTGGAATAGCATGGGCTAATAAACATGGGTGTTATTTGTATGATGGTCAAAAAGTATCTAATTTGTTTGAAAAAGGCGGGTTGCAAATTATAAAAGAAGATGACTGGGAATCCTTTATTGGGACTCCTATGTTACAATATATTCCACTTAAAAGACAGTTAGTGGTAGTTGATGACATAGGGAGCTCTAAGGATGGAGATTGTTTATTGTATGACATGGTTACATCTTCTTGGACTAAGGGAAAGTCTAAATTTACAGATGGGAATAAGACAAATCTTATTACCGACCAAGATGGAGATATGGTTCACATGCACTCTGATGGCGATTTCGTTAAGTGGAGCGATACAAGCGCATCAACTACTCAAGTTTCTATTAAAACAAAAGATATAGATTTTGGACAGCCTTCACAGAGAAAGAAGGTATATAGAGTTCGTATTTCTTATAAGGGAGATGCAGATACATTAACAACTAAGTTTAGTGTAAATGGCGATAGTGATACGTTTTATCAATTTATAAATCCTGATAGTGGGAGTGGTGATGATACACCTCTTGCAGATAAAACAGATTTAACTGTATGGCATCATGCAGAATTAAAGCCGACCACATCTTCTCAAGCAAATAATATATATAGTTTCCAATTACATATGAGCGGAACTGCAGATGCTGATTTTGAGATTAATGACATATCTATAATATATAGATTGAAAGGAATAAAATAATGGGAATGACAAGACAAGAAAGAATAGCTTTACACAAGAAGCAAGAAAGAACTCAAGTGAAAGATGGGGCCCCATCATCATCTGATTTAGATGAGGGAGTTCCAACTTTAAGAAAAGTAGATGGTGAGGGAGTTGTAGAATATGTTAAACATAAGGGAGTTGTGTTTAAGAAAATTTTGGACAAAGCATAGGCTTGAAATAAATATAGTGTTATATTAAATTCTAAAGCAAATCTCTAAATAAAATGTCATCAATTTACGAAACTTATAGACAATCAGGAGCCGACGCTGGCGAATACCAATCCTCTGTAACGGAAATGTCCGATGTATGGGGGGAAGTTGATTCCAGTAGTCAGATGTCTGCATACCAAACAGATCAGTTTTCTAATAGGCTTAGCAATATATCATCGTTTCTATCTATGGGAAGCACAGCGTATGGAGGGTGGAAAGAGAAAGATGATTTTAATTCATTATTATCAAGCAAATCGGAATCAATCGCAAAAACTCAGTATGAAAAGAGTGGTGAGAATTTAGACTGGGGAAAGGCCGATGAAAAAACAAAAACAAAATGGATGGATAAATATAAACCTGAGCAAAAAAAGCAAAGTGCGTGGGAGTATTTATTTGGAAGGGAAAAAGAGTACAAATTTGGGGGTGGTGATGAATATTTTAAGCAGAGTGAAATTAAAGCGTCTGGGGAGCTTTTAGGGGCTCAAAAACTAAATGATATGTCTGGGATTAGGGATGATTATGAAGTTAACGATAATCCTTCATTACCGTTTTCAGTTAAAAATCCAGAAAGCAATACTAACCAACTAACTTTAGCGGAGGAGGCCAATATCACTGATGAAGGGCAGTCTGGGGCTATTGAATCTGGCAATGCGTCTAGTTTGAAAACTCATGGG
>CAYRIG010000247.1:0-2923 GCA_964424315.1 uncultured Dehalococcoidia bacterium
TGACGGAGAAATCATTGCTATTGATGGAAAAACCCTTCGAGGTTCCTATGATAACGCTAATAATAAGGCGGCGATTCACATGGTCAATGCCTGGGCCTGTAAGAACCGATTAGTTCTGGGGCAACTTAAAACCGAAGATAAATCCAATGAAATTACCGCCATCCCCGAGTTATTAAAACTGTTGGATTTAACCGATGCTACGATTACTATTGATGCAATGGGTTGCCAAAAATCCATCGCCAAACAAATTATTGATCAAGGTGGAAAATATGTTTTTAACTTAAAAGGTAATCAATCAAAACTCCATAAAGATGTGGAATGTTATTTTAACGTATTAGAAACCGGTCACATCAATGATCCAAATTACAATAGTATTTGTTAAATGTCAACTAACTTTTCATCAAACGACAACTAACATTGCATGAATTCTCCAAAAAAATTTACTTCTTTTGCCCTTTTGATTTGACGCGATAGCTTTCACCTTCAATACTAATAATAGTGGCATGATGTACCAGGCGATCAATTGCAGCAACAGCCATCATACTATCGGTAAATATATTATCCCATTCACCGAAAGGTTGATTAGCAGTAATAATCAAGCTGCTGGTTTCATACCGTTGACAGATGAGTTCAAAGAGCACGCTGGTTTCATAATCATCTTTTTTCACATAGCCTATATCATCAAGCACGATAAGCGGAATTCTATCAAGCTTGACTAACAGCTCTTTCAGACGATATTGCTTTTTCGCTTCTTGTAACATTTGGGTAATATGCGATGTTTGCATAAATTTCACACGGTTGCCAAGTTCAATTTGGCGATAGCTAATGGCGGCAGCAAGATGTGTTTTGCCAACACCACTAGGCCCAAAGATAATGACATTGTGCCCTTGTTTGATCCAGGTATCATTTTCAGCTAACGCATTAATCTGTGCCGGATTGATACTCTCATTGGCGTTAAATTGAAAACTACTCAGCGTTTTATTTTTCGGTAATGCAGCTTCTTTGATTCGTCTAGCTAAACGATTGGCTTCCCGTCTTTGAATCTCCAACTCGCACAAATGCGATAAATATTGAGTCACTACCCAACCCTCCTGTTGGGCGGTCTCGGCGGCCTTCTGCCAATTCATCACAAACGTAGCGAGTTTGAGTGTTTTTAATTGTAACGGTAATATTGCATCATGATGTTGCATGGTGGTTCTCCTTAATAGGGGTTGAATAACAAGTTGGGATGAGTTGATTGTAATGGTTAAGGTGATGCTGTTCGCATGTGACAGTGGGCAAGGGCGGATTATAGCCATTAAAATTCTGCTCAATGCGCTCAATAGATATCGGTTTTTGAGAGCGAATGAGCATCATGACATATTGGCCAAGCTTATGCTCACAATCAAAATCACAAGCCAGCTTAAGGAGTCTGAGCATGATTTTAGGTGCCACATCTCTTGGCTCCTGTTTATCCAGATAACGCCAGATATCGCGATAGGTATCGTTAGGTAAAATTTCATCACGATATTGGCAGTGTCGAAATGCTCTGGGCTTTTTGATTAAGGCATGAATGATATGGCGATAATCAATCACGTAGCGACTACCATGGCTAGGGCGATATTTCCTCTCAAACGATAAAACACGATGACTGCCAAGATACGCTTCAATCACTTTCTGATAAATATGTAGGGTTAATGTATGGCCGGTTAATCGACTCGGAACACTATAGGTCATATTTTTGACAACCAAAATAGATAGCCCCGATATTTTTGTGGAGACAAGCTCATAATCAACCGTTTTGTGGGCAGGTAAGGGCTGTAATGCCGCCTTCTCAATGGCCACATTTTTACTATTGCGATGATTGCTTTGCAATAAAATATCATGCAGCCAGGTTTCATAAACTTGAAGAGATTCAAAATCTCGACTACCTCGTAGCAGTAATTCTTGTTTGACTCGATTTTTAAAATGCCCATGTGACGATTCAACAGAACCATTCTCATGGCTTTTCCCTTTATTATTTCGAGTAGGTGTCATCTGATAATAATCACATAACGCCTCATATTGCTGCGTAATGTCGTCACATTCCGCTTTTGTCTTATTCTTATAGGCAGCAGATAGGCTATCCGTACGATGCTCTTCAGTGGTGCCACCTAAATGGAAAAGTGCCTCCTGCAACCCCTCTGATAAAGCTTGGAAACTCTCCCCACTTTGAATGACCTTAACATAACTCCACTTGCTATAAACTAGTCGAAAATGATAAAGCATATGAGGAAACGATTCGCCATTGATCGTAATGTGACATTCTGACATATGAGTAAAGTCAGAGAGGCTCTGTTTCCCCGGAACATGCGTTTGCGGAAATATCACCTCTTTATCTGGGCCATTTTTCGCTTTCCAATAGGATACCCGTCGCTGCAATGTCCGCAATACCGACTGATCATAGAGTGGACTACCTTGCTCGTCTTTATATTCCCGTTGCAAATAGAGGAATAACGTTATCGGTTGCAGAGTCGGTTCATTCTCTAACATCGGCTGCAACACCTCAGCCCATACCCGATCTATAGGGCTTGTACGAGTTTTGTGCTGCCTAGGACGTTTAGGTTGTTGTGTGTGATGCTGACCCTTTTCTATCGTTGCACCACTACGAGGGCTAAATCCAGCTTTAGCTGATGCTAGCTGCTGGGAAAGCTGTTTCTCATGTCTGTATGTCATATATAACTTCACCTGTTGCTGTGTAATGTACTTACCTGGCATAACCTATTCTCAATTATTTCATCAAGCTATAGGTTACATCAGACCTAACTTCATTTGTCTGCAAAGTTAGTTGTCATTAGTTGCAAAGGTAATTGTCATCTAACAACTGCTGCCAACTAGCGAACAGGTTGATTCAACTTATGATGCGGTAGAGTGGGCATCGGTATTAAATTCGGCGCATGGTTTA
>CAYRIG010000248.1:0-2921 GCA_964424315.1 uncultured Dehalococcoidia bacterium
ACTCCCGGCATTACTCCTAATACTCCAGCTTCTGCGCAACTAGGCACTTCTCCAGGAGGAGGAGGTTCAGGGAATAAGCATCTATAGCATCCTTTGCCCGGGACAAAAACTGTTGCTTGCCCATCAAAAAGTAGGATGCTGCCATCTACTAAAGGTTTATTGCAAAGATATGCTGCATCATTAATTAAGTATCTTGCTGCAAAATTGTCAGCCCCATTAACAATTACATCAAATTGAGACATTATTTCGATAGCATTTTCTGAATTAAGTGGTTCTTCAAATAAGGTGATTTCGGTTTCAGGATTATAAGCATGCAAGGTTTCTTTAGCAGATGTAACTTTACTTCTACCTATGTCTGAATCGTAATGAAGTATTTGCCGTTGAAGATTAGTTACGTCAACATCGTCGAAATCAACAATTCCGATTTCACCTACTCCTGCGAGGGTCAGATAAATAGATATTGGCGAACCTAAACCACCAGCTCCTACAATCAGCACTTTCGAATTTAATAATTTTCTTTGCCCAGTACTACCTACTTGAGGCATTATTATATGTCGGCTATATCTTTGTACTTGATATGGTGACAAAGTTTTTGTACTTGTTGTCATTTTTGCTGTTTCTCCTTAATTACCTCAAAAAAAAACCCCCCTTTCAAATTGGGGGGTGTAAACATTTACTATAGATTAGTATATGTAGTTGTCTTAGTTTTCTAAGAATCTACATTTCGGTTACACCGGCCCAGAGAGGATAACACTCTTATCCCCTGTCTGGGCGCAAATACATGCGCATACCAATATGATAGATTCATATATTTTGTTCATACAGGAATTATAAACCCTATATTCTTAATTATCAATATAAGCATTATCTAATAGGTACCTACATACAAAAATCGTCAATATAAATCTGATGATATAATTTACAGATAAACAGGCTTTCTAATTAGAACCACATTTTTTACAAAGGATATTGGTGCATTGATTATTTGCGTTGATATAGGTAATACGACTATTTCTTTAGGAATGTTTTTGTCTAAGCATGATTATGACTTAGACTTGGTTCCATTGGCGAGATGGACTATAGCTACTGATGCAGGCAGAACTGCTGATGAATATTTATATATAATAAAGCAG
Organism: uncultured Dehalococcoidia bacterium; assembly: GCA_964424315.1. Classification (GTDB taxonomy): domain Bacteria; phylum Chloroflexota; class Dehalococcoidia; order Lucifugimonadales; family OSU-TB39; genus OSU-TB39. Next base: position 1,134 of record CAYRIG010000248.1, read on the forward strand.
CTACTTGATATAAGAGGCATGACGCTTGAAGAGATAAAAGACGTGGCTATCTGTAGTGTAGTTCCAAGGCTAACCTCTGTATTCAGTGAAATGTTCAAATCATATTTTGGATTAGAAGCGTTGGTTGTTGGTCCAGGTATTAAAACAGGTATAAAAATATTGTATGAAAATACGAGAGATGTGGGGACTGATAGGATAGTAGATGCTTCTGCCGCAGTAAATATTTATGGATCTCCAGTTATAGTAGTAGACTTTGGTACCGCAACAGTTTTCGATGCCGTTTCTAAAGACAATGAATATCTTGGGGGTGCTATAGTACCTGGAATCGAAGTTGCTTTAAATGCCCTTTATCACAACACTTCTCAATTAAAGCGCGTAGAGCTTAACAAACCACCCTCTGCAATTGGTAAAAATACTGAAAACGCCATTCAATCTGGTATTATTTTAGGTTGTGCTGATCTTGTTAATGGTATGGTAGCTAGGTTTGCGAATGAATTAGGTTCGAAGCCGAAAGTTATAGGGACAGGTGGGTTGGTAACAATCATAGCAAAAGAAACAGATGTTTTTGACCATATAAATTTAGATTTAACCTTAATAGGATTAAGACAAATATTGGTTGCTAACAGATAGTATATTTTGATTTAAAATGAGTGCTAGTTTAAACAACAAAAGAATAATTGTGGGTATAACAGGTAGTATTGCCGCCTATAAATCTGTCACATTAGCTAGATTGCTAAAAAAAGAAGGTGCCAATATTGATGTAGTTATGAGTGATGGAGCTACTAGATTTGTAACCCCTCTTACATTAAAGGCAATTACTCATGAATTAGTCATGAGTGATATGTATGATTTGAAATCGTATTTGAAAATAAATCATGTTTCTGTTGCTGAAAGGTGTGATCTTATTGTTATCGCTCCTACAACCGCTAATACTATTGCAAAATTAGCGAATGGTTTTGCTGATAATCCTGTAACTGCAACTGTTTTGGCTAGTCGAAGTCCAATCATGATATGTCCTGCAATGGATGGGTATATGTACAAAAATCCTGTAACAGCAGAAAACATTTCCAAGTTGAAGAGTAGAGGTTTTATTATTTTAGGTCCTGAAAGTGGAGAACTTGCATCCGGATTGATAGGTGAGGGAAGGATGGTGGAACCTGAAAAGATTTTGGAAAATATTAAATCTGTTTTTGGACAAATTTCGGGAGATTTCAAAGGATTGAAATTGGTGGTAACTGCAGGGGGTACTAGAGAGAAACTTGATCCGGTTAGGCATCTGACTAATAGGTCTTCAGGTAAGATGGGGTATGCTTTAGCAGAAACAGCGCGAGATCGTGGAGCAGAGGTGGTATTGGTTTCTGCATCTAAAATTGAAAGTCCAGTTGGTGTTAATTTTATACCAGTAGATTCTGCTAAAGAAATGGAGAAGGTTGTTTTGGATGAATGTACTGATGCTGATATATTAATAATGGCTGCAGCAGTTTCAGATTGGACTCCAGTTAATATAAATGACCAAAAAATGAAAAAAGGCGAGGAAGATAGTTTAGAAATAAAATTAGTTAAAACACCAGATATATTAGCAAGGTTGAGTACTGATAATAACTTAATTAAAGTAGGATTTGCCGCTGAAACAGAAAATCTAGTTTCGAATGCTCAAAAAAAATTAGTCGAAAAGAAATTAGATATTGTAGCTGCGAATGATGTGTCTTTAGTAGATAGCGGGTTCGAGTCTGCAAATAATAAAATTATTCTTTTTGATAAGCAGGGTGGTGAGGAGGATTTAGGTAT
>CAYRIG010000249.1:0-2920 GCA_964424315.1 uncultured Dehalococcoidia bacterium
GTTTCCTGCTTCTATATATTTTTTTGCATTATCCCATGCTCCACCAGCGTTAGCCATCATTATTGCTAGCAAGAATCCGGTTGCGATTGATCCGATTAAAAGTCCTCCTAATGCCTCTGCTCCTAATAGCGAGCCAACAGCTATAGGAACGATGATTGAAAGCAATCCTGGGAGAATCATTTCTCTCATAGCACCTTGAGTACTAATGTCTACTGCTCTAGTATGGTCAGCAACCGCATTTCCATCAAGAAGTCCTGGTATTTCTTTAAATTGGCGTCGAACTTCATTTACCATCGCCGCAGCTGCTCTGCCAACTGCTTGCATAGTCAATGCTGAAAATATGAACGGCATCAGACTACCGATCAATAAACCTGATAAAACATTTATGTCTCTTAAGTCAAACACTTCAACTTTGGTTACAGTAGCATATGCAGCAAGTAAAGCCAAAGCTGTTAAAACAGCTGATCCTATGGCGAAGCCTTTGCCTGTTGCTGCAGTGGTGTTACCTAATGAATCAAGTGCATCAGTTCTTTCTCTCACTTCTGGTTCCATATGAGCTTGTTCAGCTATACCACCTGCATTATCCGCTACTGGGCCATACGCATCAGTAGCTAGTGTTATTCCTAATGTAGATAGCATCCCAACAGCTGCTAATGCTACACCATAAACACCTGCTAGTTCATTTGTTAAATACATGGCTACCACAACAACAATAGCGGGTATAGCAGTACTTAACATACCTAACCCTAGCCCGCCTATTATAACGGTCGCAGGTCCTGTTTTTGCTTGCTCGGCAAGGTTTTTGGTGAATTTAAATTCGTAAGATGTATAAACTTCTGAAGCTGTTCCGATGGTTTGACCTGCTACAAGCCCTATAAGAATTATCCAGAATAAGTTGAAATCAAGATTGTTCAGGAATATATAGAGTCCAGCGCCTATTAGAACGATGGCGCCAGCCGCAAATATACCGGTACGCAATGACCATAATAGTCTTCCCATATCGGCATTTTCACCGGTTCTGACAAAAAAAGTTCCTATGATTGAAGCGCCTAGTCCTATTGTAGCAACAACAAATGGAAGTATTTTAAGTGATAGAGGGGAAGTAGCGTCACTTATTACAGTAGCAACAGATGCAAGTGCAAGAGTTGCAATTATAGCTCCGACATATGATTCGAATAAATCTGCTCCCATTCCAGCTACGTCGCCTACGTTGTCTCCAACATTATCAGCAATTGTGGCAGGATTTCTTGGATCATCTTCAGGTATGCCAGCTTCAACTTTACCGACTAGGTCTGCACCCACATCCGCTGCTTTAGTGTAAATTCCTCCTCCGACTCTTGCAAAAAGAGCGATGGAAGAAGCACCAAATCCAAATCCAGCTAATATATTAGCGTCTTCAAATATTAGATACAAAATTGTTATACCTAAAAGTCCGATTCCTACAACGGATATACCCATGACGCTTCCACTGTTAAATGCCACTCTAAGGGCGGGATTTAACCCTTCAGCTGCTTTAACTGCTGTTCTAGTGTTAGCTCTAGTTGCGATGGCCATGCCTAGGAATCCTGCTAAGGCAGAACCAATTGCTCCTACGAGGTAAGATATAGAAGTTTTGGGGAAATTATTTGCTGATTCAAGTTTGTTTAGGATATCGTAGTCTATAAACAGAGTTATAATGATGAATATTATTACGACAAACACTGCAAGTAATCTGTATTCTCTAGATAGAAAAGCTGCAGCACCTTCTTGTATGGCTTTGCCGATGAATTTGACTTGTTCGTTACCCTCATCTTCTTTTAAAATACGTGAAGCAACTATTCCAGCAAAAATCAATCCGATTATTCCAACGACGATAGCAGCTATAAACTGTACTTCGAAATCCATTACAATACTCCTAGTTTTCAAAAATCATTAAAAAAGCCTCTTCCATAAGGGGAGAGAGACCGACGATTAAATTATCATACGGCTGTATTTATAGTCAATCATGATGCTGGTCAATAAATGTTGAGATGGTCAGGTTTGATTTATCGATGCAGCAGTTAAATCTCCCCTGGTTTTTTCCATTATGCTCCTTGCTATATCTGTGTTTCTTTTTAAATTATTTGTAATAGCATCTGGATAATCTATTGATGCCAAAAGAGTATAAATATCGTCCATCAATCCTAATAATCTTTCGTAATCAAGTGTGTGTTTTTGCCGTAGTTGGTCCAATATAAATCTTCTCAGCTCTCCAACCGATTCGGATAATCCATTCAAATATGCTGCAGGACTAATAGAAAAATTCCCGATTTCAGGTAGTGGGGTATTTGTTAGAAATGATAAAGTGAGACTTGCCTCTATGTATTCTTTTTGAGCATCCTGGATAAATCTTGAATGGTGAATTCCTGGCGCATCTATACAAATCTCAATTATTGATTCTAATTTTTGTTCAGCTGTCAAAAGGTAAGTTCTTGCTTGTTCAAACTCTGTTCTGTGAGATGCTCTAATTGATATTGCAGAATTTCTTATGATCTCTCTAGATAATTTAAGGCTTTGCTCTCTTATTTGATGGATTTTGAAAAAATAATTTTCTGATAGCGATGAAATTTTTTCTAACTGGGTCTTCCATTCTACGCTAGAGGGTTTAGAAATGTTTTCCATATCGAGTCCTTTGGTAGAAAAATGTTAATAGAATAGAGATTATAGTTGGTGTTAACATCTTGTTGTGGTAAGCTTTAGCATACCATATAAAGATGCTTCATGATTATAGATTAAAAATCATGTATTTATTGGTACTAATTTGAAATTTGATATATATAATTCAGTTTTGCTGTAAATATATTAGGAGGGCCACTTGGATATTATCAAAGATGAAAAAGGGTTTGTATTTGGATTAGTGATAACTATAGTAGCTGTTTTGTTATTGGTATTTAGTCTACTT
>CAYRIG010000250.1:0-2909 GCA_964424315.1 uncultured Dehalococcoidia bacterium
ATGTGAGTGGACTTACCCAGGGCAAGACCAAAATGAAAGAAGACCCAGAGAAGGTAAAGAAATTGATAGATGATCTTGGCGTTACACTTCAGGTACTTATGGATAAGTATGGCAAGGTAGCCGAGAAATATGGTGTTAAATCACTACCAAGACTGGTTGTAATAGATCAGAAAAGCACAGTGCATTATATCCATGATGGATACGCTCCTGGAGATGAAAAGAAACTAAAAGAAGTCCTGGATAAACTGAATGATGCTAAGAAGTAAAGTCCTTAAATACCTTCTCATGATTTCTAGTCTTTTTTCTAAGGAAATTATAGCTGTATTAGACTTAGATCAGATAGGATTATCAGATCAGAAAGCACAAATTCTTACCCAAAGATTAACTACAAAACTCATATCACTAGATAAATACCAAGTGGTTGAGAGAAACAATATGGACAAGATTTTGAAGGAGCAAAAATTTCAGCATTCTGGATGTACTGATAGTGAGTGTGCTGTTGAAATTGGTCAGCTCCTCAATTCTGATTTCATAGTTATGGGAAGCGTAAATAAGTTTGGCAACACCTATGCCATAGATTCTCGGCTTATCGATGTGGGACTGGGTAAGGGTGTTATCAGTGCTGAGTTTTCAATGACTGGTGAAATTGATGCCCTTCTCACAACGGGAATAACCTCAATTGCAAAACAGTTATGTGAAATGCAAGCTTCAACTACTTTATTACAATCACCAGACCAGTTTTCTAAATCCCCAATATCCGCAGCTATTGGTGCTACATTGGATATAAAAAGTAACCCACTTGGTGCTAATATTTTTATAGATGGTAATTACTTTGATACAACTCCCCTAATTCTAAAGGATTTTCCTGCTGGTGACTATGATGTAGAGTTAAGATTAAAAGGGTATAGAAACTTTACAAAACGCATAAAACTTTTGCCCAAGGGGTATCAGACTATTAATAGTAACTTGGTTATTAAACATTCTTATATACAGCTAAATGGTACACCGACAATTCAAAATGTAAGAATTGAGATTGATGGTAAAAATAGAATAGTTAAATCCAAAGAAGGATATATTGGTGTAACAGAAGGTATTCATTATATCAAGATATCAAAAAATAATTACCTGGATCATCTTGATACAATTATGGTTAAAACAGGTGAAATTATTGAAGTAAAATATGATCTGCAAAGGAATTAGAAATATTAAGCTCATCTTCACATGTTTGGGAGAAGAAGATGCAGTAGTTGATGACTGTTGTATATGTGATGCTAATAATTCTACATGTACACCGTATGCAAAAAGTGAAGTTGTTTATACCATCCTCGGGATACTTTTATTCGTATATTCTATTACATTAACTCAATAATTCACCTTATCCTTTATGGTAAGAAGTAAATACCTCATATACCTGCTCCTGCTTTCCTGTCTCTTTGGAGCTAAATACCTAGCTGTACTTGATCTTGAGCCAATAGGACTTTCAGAGACAGAAGCAAAGGTACTCACCCAGCGACTTACCTCCAAAATGATTGAGCTCAGTGACTATATTGTTGTGGAAAGGGCAAATATTGACAAAATACTGAAAGAACAGAAATTTCAAAACTCCGGCTGTACAGACAGCGAATGTGCTGTGGAAATAGGCCAGCTATTAAACGTAGATGTTTCTGTTATAGGTACTGTCAGCAAGTTTGGCACTATATGGTCTTTAGATGCAAGACTCATTGATGTCGGTCTTGGAAAAAGTCTTATCAGTGCAGAGTTCTCCAGAGAAGGGGAAATTAATATTTTGTTAACTTCTGGCATTACCTCTATCGCAAACCAATTATGTGAATTGGAGGATGTTCCGACTTCCTTGGTTGAAAACAAACCTAAGGCTGCTAAAGTAAAGAATAAATCTTATCGCAAACCCTATAGTTTGGCAGATATTATCTTTGGAGTCGGAAAGCAGTCTGTTAATGAGGAAGTCTCACCTCCTATTAATGAAAGCTCAAAGTTTAGCCATTGTTTTGAGTCAGTTTATTTTATGCCTGTCTATGCGAAAACAGAAAGAGATAACAAGGGTGAAATACTTGGCACGAAAGGAATAGGTATGTGGCCAGGTTACTATAAGAAAAATTATTATAAACCAGTAGAGCTTAATAAATGGAATAGCTATTGGCATTGGGGAACTGCATTTTTATTTTTACCCTGGGTAGGTATAGGGACTGATTATGTCGCAGAAGATGGAGTTAAGAGCGGAGTAAATACCATATATATTTTTCCATCTTTTTCTATGGGGAAATATTATAATAATATAGAAAATCAAAGAAAATGGTACGTTAGCCTAATTGGTGCTAGTGCGCCTAGTATGAATACTGGAACAAATGAAATAAGGATTTTATTAAGATACAATAATATTCAACTAGTAACAGGTTCTATTAACCAAAATTGGGCTGAATCAAAAGAGATACAATCAAATCTAACTGGGATTGGTATCCATCATCATATTAAAAAATATAAGAAATGGACTTTTAGTCATAATTTCCTTGTCAGCCAAATTAATGATGTATCAAGTGAAAATGGTCCTCAAAGTCTTATATTAGTTGATATGAACTTTGAATTAGAATCAATTAAATTTTGGGGGCTTGGTTTGCGTACAAATATTGGATTTAGGATTCAAGAAAATAGTACATTGATTGATTCTGAAGCATATCGTAAACTACATAGCGTAATAGATGCTAGCGGTTTATATGCATCATTTTCTTTTTTGTTGCTAACATTTGGTTCCTAAATCCACCTCTCCAATTCTTCATTCCTAACCCAATTCGCATATATCTCAGTAGTCTTAATACTCCGATGACCAAGTAGTGTTTGCAGTACTTCCTTAGGAACTCCCTTATTTAACATATTATGAGCATAGGTATGGCGGA
>CAYRIG010000251.1:0-2903 GCA_964424315.1 uncultured Dehalococcoidia bacterium
ATAATAGATTCACATATATATTTATTTACGCCAATAGATCGTGCAGAAGGCCCAAATAACTCTACAGAGAGAATCCGTTGGGCTCAAAGTTCTTATTCTGGACATCACCAACCCGCTTGGAGAATAAAAGATCGACAAATAACAGATTCAAGTTTAATAGGACCTAAAACTCTCAAAGATATAGATGGTCTCCCTGATGTTAATTTCAGAGCAGATCATGAATATGGAAGGGTAGTTTGGACAATAGACGGCGAAGATTACACCAAACAATTTTTCCCTCCAAACTTGAAAAATATGGAGTATACACCTTATAGCGCTATTTCAGAAATGGATTACGCTGGGGTAGACATGGCATTGATCCATACTGACCCTATGCTAGTCCGAGACGTAGATTTTTTATACAGATGTGTAACAGAATTTCCAAATCGTTTCAGATCAATGGTACCTGTAGATGAATGGGATATAGAAAATAATTGTGACAAGATACTAGAAAAATTAGTTTATTCGATTAGCGAATTGAATTTACACGCTATCAAATTCCACACATCTTTGGTCAAAAATGAATTGAAAAAGGATTGGTCTTCAGGCCCTTTAAAATATTTTTGGGATACAGCGACTTCCCTAGGAGTACCAATATTCTTTACTTTAGGTACCGGATATGCAAATAGTACCGATACTGTGCCAACTCAACAGTCTGGGTACCAATCAGAACTTAAAATACTATGTGACTGGATGGAAAAATATCCAGATAATGTATGTAGTATCACTCATGGTTTCCCTTGGAGAATTTTTATTGACGATAACCAAATTAAATTACCAGATTGGATATGGGCGCCTTTTTCAGGTAAAAACTGTAACATAGAAGTTTGTTTACCAGTTCGAATTGGAGATATTTTCGAATATCCCTATAAAGAAGCTAGGAATCCATTACGACAAATGGTTCATAAAATAGGAAGCTCAAACTTGCTATGGGGAACCGATATGCCGTTCCAAAACAGATTTTGCACTTACACCCAATCACGTACTTGGATTGAAAACCATTGTGATTTTTTGGACGATAAAGATATCTCAATGATTATGGGTGGGACAGTTCGGAGAATTTTAAATATATAATTCATAAACATCAACTGTATTTAACTTTTATATTTACATCGTCTAATATAATTTCTGAGTCGAGTCTATCTGGACGCTTTGATAAATTCACAGATAATTTGTTTAATCCCGTAACTAAATTATTGTCAGACAGATTAAATTCTAACATTTGTCCACTATATGGCTCGATTATATGAGGAGATGGTGGTCTCCTTATATACTCAGACCTATATCGTTTGGATAACGAATGGTTCACCTGCACACCATTTATACTCACATCCAACTGATCATCATTTACTATACCCTTTACTCTTAATAGCAATGTAATTTCAATTTTATGGCCCTGCAAATCTTCTACTTCGTCAGCGAAATTAAATTTTATTTCTGCATCATCGGAAGAAGGTGATATTTCTATTGGAATCGAAGTTTCATATCCAAGATCTGCTGCACCTTTTACCCTCTTCGCTAAACAATACGTTTTGTTCAAATACTTTAGTGTTCCAGTATCCTTTAATTCATTTAAGATTTTGTTTTGTTCATCACCTAAAGGCCATTTCAAAAACCACGTGGAGAAACCATCTACACCCTGCATACTCAAATTGCTAGCTGCAGATCTGAAATGTTCTTTATCAGCGTATATCATAGCATCCAATTCGTGTTCCCCATGTAGATCTCTGTCCAAAGTCTTATCTTTTATGTATGGCTGTAAGAGTGGATAAACACCGATATTTTGATTTTTCAGCAAGTTCAATAACCATTTAACAGGCATATCAGGATCTAACTGCATGTAGTGATACATCATCGGCACGAAATAATCTACAGCTTGATTGTCAACCCATCGCCTTATGTCTATTCCAAATTTCAAATTGGTTTTTTCAAACGGATAAATCCGAGCACCTAATACAATATCTCGACCAGATGATTTAATAATATCTCTTATATTTCTTACATAATCAGTAATAGTTGGAGTAAATTGAGCAATATTTTTCTCGTTTAAATAAGGCGGAGCCCCTCCTGGATGACAAGCAAAGTCTAACTCCAAACCATCAATATCATAATTTTCAACTAACTCTTGAAACAACAAAAGTTGTTTTTCCCTGACGAAAGGATCTGCAAGACCATCTCCACCATTTGTAGGGTCAGCGGATATCAATCGGCTTACTTCATCATTTTCTATATTCGCTAAAGCTTCATAGGTACCCATACGAAAACTTGCATGAAAATCCATATTCTTTTCATGCGCTCTGTCTATAAGGACCTGTAATGGATCTAATCCCATATCTATGAGACTTTGAATATTATTCCAGACACGCCAATACATTGGATTAGAAAATTTATCCATATCAACTCCGAATCTTTTACCCACTTTCGAGGGATAAAATAATCCGTCACCTCTAGCAATCCCGTACACGAAAGTGTCTACTCCAGTACCGGCTACTTCGTCAACTGGGCCCCATGCATCTTCCATAGAAATAGGAGGTTCATAAACAAATAAGTAATAATGTCTCGCATCATTAAAATAAAACAACTTATTCTGTTTCATAAATTCCTCCAATTAATACATGTATGTAGTTTTTTAGTTTTCAAATGACATTATTCGATTGCCGGTTTAGAAGATGTCCAACTGCCAGTTTTGAAATCGTAAATTTCACATATTCCACTATTGGTATTTGTACCTCCAACAACCAAAATTTTACCATCGCTTAAAATGGTAGCAGTATGAGAAGCACGTGCTTCGACCATATTTCCTGATTGTATCCACATTTGTGTTTCAGGGTTATAAATTTCAGACTCAACCATATTGCCCGTCC
>CAYRIG010000252.1:0-2901 GCA_964424315.1 uncultured Dehalococcoidia bacterium
AGTAAATATTATAGAGATGCAGTTATATCTTGTGCTGAAGCCGGGGTCAAAGGCATATCTACTGATAAACCAATTGCTGCAAAATTGTCAGATGCAGATTTGATGGTTGAGACATGCAAATCGAAAGGAATAGTTCTAGCAGGTGGCAACTTGCAACGAGCTATGCATGAAATACAAGAAGCTTCTCAAAGAATACGTGATGGATTATATGGAGAATTAATTGGTGCATCAGTAAATGGGTTTGGAGGAGAAATTTCTGGTGGAGGTTGTCAAGCAATATCTGTATTAAGGTTGATGACAAATTCAGAAATAGAAGAAGTCATGTGCTGGGGTACTCATGTGGATGTAATAAAAGGAAATTCAGACAGGCAACAAGCAATAGAAATATCAAAAGCCGCTATAAACCAAGAAGAGGATACAGGAATTGTTATAAACGGCAGATTCACAATGCAAAACGGTATAAGTACAAACGTTTTTGGCACAGCTACCCCATATGGTGGAATTGATGTTTGGTCGGCTTCATCCTTAATAAGATGGAATTGGGGTCCCCCACAAATTTTCCAAGGATTTGATGATAATGGAAACAGAATAGAAATTGACCCAAATTACAAACCCTATAAATTTAGTGAATTTAGATACTTAACAGGCTCAATAAGGTCATTCATCAAAGCAATTGAAACCGGCTCTGAACCTTGGATTACAGGTCACGATTTGAGACAAGCCCTTGAAGCTGCTATAGCCTCCAAGTTATCTGCCCAGTTAGGGAGTGTCCCGGTAAAATTACCTTTAAAAGACAGATCTCTCTCACTTTTACCACGACCCTATAGATGGATTGGTGGTGATGAAACTGGGAGGTACCAGTCCCTAGAAGAAGCCAGACAAGAAATCCCAGATACAAACTGATAATACAGAAATCGAAATTGAAAATGAATGATTGCAAACATAATGTAAATCTATTGAATAAAGATGTATATGATGATATCTCAAAATCGGGCATACCCTATGAAGTAGTTGAATGCAAAGAAGAATATGCTGATACATATTTGTTTTGTGAGAAATATGAGTACCCAATTGAATATTGTGCTAACACAATACTACTGTCTTCCAAAAAACCTCCAGACTATTACGTAGCCTGTGTACTTCAAGGGAATAAGAAACTTGACGTCAACAATAAAGTCCGTAAATTGATGAATTCTTCAAAAGTTTCTTTTGCATCACACGAAGAAACAGTAGCTTTGACAAATATGAAGTCGGGTGGAGTAACAATTTTCGGATTGCCAAAATCAATAGATGTATATGTGGATTCCGAGATCATGAATAAACCATATCTAATATTTGGTTCTGGAAACAGAAATTCCAAAATCAAAATAAAACCAAATTTTTTAGATCAGATACCCAACATAAAATTCACAGGAAATATAACAAAATAATTCATCGACTAATAAATATCTGCAGGTGATTACTACATAGAGGTGTTAGATGATAACAAATAAAAATATTCCCACTAATAAAAACAATACTGACCTATATCTAAATGATATCAAATGGCGGTGTATAGGCCCCCCAAGGGGAGGCAGAGTAATTGCTGTAGCCGGCGACCCAATTGATGACCAAGTATTTTATTTTGGAGCCTGCGCAGGAGGGGTATGGAAAACATACGACGGTGGAACTTATTGGGAAAATATATCTGACGGATTTTTCACATCAGCTTCTGTCGGTGCTTTAGCTGTTTCGGAATCTAATCCCAACACAATTTATGTTGGGACGGGCGAATCCTGTATACGAGGAAATCTCGCTCACGGGGACGGAGTATATAAAAGTACAGATTTTGGGAAAACATGGACAAATATCGGTCTAAAAGAAACCAAGCATATAGCGCGTATCAGGATTCACCCAAATAATCCCGACATCGTTTATGTAGCAGCATTCGGGCATGCATTTGGATCGAACAAGGAAAGGGGTGTTTACAAGTCCATAGACGGCGGAACAAAATGGAAGCAAGTTTTGTTTAAAAGCAAAAAATCTGGTGCAATAGATTTGACTATGGATCCAAGCAATCCCGATATAATGTATGCAGCAATATGGGAAGCAATAAGAAAACCTTGGAACTTTTCAAGTGGTGGTAAAGACTCTGGAATTTACAAAACAGTTGATGGTGGTGAAACATGGGAAGAAATCACCAATAATCAAGGCTTACCAAGTGGTATGAAGGGGCGTATAGGGATAACTATATCTCCAGCACAACCCAAAAGAGTGTGGGCATTGATCGAAGCAGATGAAGGAGGATTGTATCGATCTGATAATAGTGGTGAAACATGGGAAATGGTGAGTGCAAACAGAGCTTTAGTTCAAAGACCTTGGTATTACAGTCACGTCTTTGCAGATCCCCATAATGAAGATACGGTTTGGGTATTAAATTTCAAAGCTTGGAAATCGACAGATGGAGGAGCTAATTTCAACCACGTCAGTACTCCGCACGGAGACAATCATGAATTGTGGATAGATCCTAAAAACAGTAATCGAATGATAGAAGGAAATGATGGAGGTGCTTGTGTAAGTTTTAACGGTGGAGATTCATGGTCAAATATATATAATCAAATGACCTCACAATTCTACCATTTAACCACAGACAATCAATTTCCATACCGAGTTTATGCAACCCAACAAGACAACTCAGCTATCAGTGTACCAAGTCGCTCTATGAAAGGTGCGATATCGTGGAATGAATGTTATTCGGTCGGAAGTTCAGAAAGTGGGTATATAGCTGTAAGACCGGATAATCCCAATATTGTATATTCAGGAGCTATTGGTAGTTCCCCAGGAGGAGGAGATTCTCTATTAAAATATGATCATTCAACTGATCAAGTCAAAATCGTATCTGTTTGGCCAGAGATAGGCTGG
>CAYRIG010000253.1:0-2900 GCA_964424315.1 uncultured Dehalococcoidia bacterium
TAATAATATTTTTCTTTACGACATTTTTTCTGGGAGAGAAATATGTAAAGTAGATGGTGTTCAAGTAGAAAGTTCAGGATTTACTGGAAAGGATAATAATTTCTTTTCATATAAATCCACTAGTCATTTAACAGTATATGATGGGAAAAATTGTGAAATAATTAATAAAATAGATATAGAAAATATCAATGCCTATGCCTTCTCATTCTTAAACGATAAGCATATTTTACTTAGTTCCGAAGATGATATTATGGTTTTAAATATCAAAACAAATATTGTTGATATGGTCTTAAAAACATATGAGGTGGAAGGGCGTCTTTATTGGGGCATTCAAATAATAGATGGTCAATATGTTTTATTAGTATGTGAAAATGATAGCGTTTGCATTTTTGATATCAAAGATGGAGACCTAATTCACAAAATTGATGCGGGTGAAGAAATAAGGCGTTTTCAAATTATGAATAATGATAAATTAGTTACCATTGGGTATAAAAGCCAAAATCTAAGAATATGGAATTTACCACTATAATTTTTAGAAGTAATTTGTTTTAACTATAACTACTCAGCCCACATCTTAACTACTTCATTTTTTTCCATAATTACGGATGCAGTGACATCTTCTAAAGTTAATTTACCTTCTCCATGCATGTAGTTATCCTTAAATTCACCAATATAATAGTCGCCGTTAGGAAATAATAACTTTCCTTTTCCTTCAGCTATGTGTGTAGGAAACCATGAAGTTACACCCTTAAGGTCTCCAGTGTACTTGTATCCATCAGAAAAAATAATTGAACCTTTACAATCAAGGCCTTCATAATCATTCCACTCTGCAACAATAGTAGTGCCATCTTTTGTAAACTTTCCTTTTCCTGTCATGGTATCGTTTTTCCATTCACCTTCGTATGTCTCTGTACCGCCAGATAACCCGGTCTCCTTGCCTATTCCGTGTCTTTGACCATTTTTAAATTCGCCTTCATATGTGCCGGCAATTCCAAATCCGTGATATTCACCATCTTTCCATGTTCCTTTGTAATATACAATGCCAGTATTAGATTGAGTTAATGCACCATTGGGTAATCCATTTTTCCATTCTCCATCATATGTCAAACCGCCAGGATAAGTTAATATACCCTTACCATGGGGAATCATTCCTTTTGTTTCCCCTACGTATTTTTTAATTTTGGTCCCAAGAGTATTTAATGAATCTGTATCAAATTGAATTTCATTTAATTCACATTCACCATCATAATTATCACAGATATCAATTATGGAATTAGACCCAGCTCCTTTAATTGGCCATCTAATCTCATAAATATTGGGGCCAAGCGATTTTTTTAAAGTAAAGTATCCTATTAAACCAATGGTATAATCATGACTTTTGTAACTTGATATAATAATTTCTTGGAAAGGCGAGCCAGCACAAACCCAAGAATTATCACCTCCAAAAGGAACTTTATCAAAAAGAACATTATCATTTGCAGCAATCGTTATATATCCACCCCAATAACCACCACCGCATTGTCCTTTTCCTGGTTCGGGTATATCTTCATACTTCCATGTAATTAATTCCTGTGCAATTTGACATTCTCCCGAATCATCAAAACCATCTGGCACTAACCCATATTTTAACTTAATTTGTTTTCTCATTTCTTCATCTTCACCGGGAGTCCATACGTTTTGATTTCTGTATCCCTCAATTTTAAAAGAGAGATAATCAAACTCTGATATGCATTTGGACTTGAAAAAATCGTTCACTACATCTGCTTTAGTTTGAAAAGATATAAGCAAAATAAATATGAGAAAAATATATTTCATTATTCTTTATTTATTTTCTTAATAATTATTAATAATGCAATAGTAATAGCAGTTAATAATACAACAATTATGGCATTAATTGTGCCGTATGAATTGCCTAGCCACCAAAATCCCAATACAATTATTAAAACTCCAATTATAGCAAATCCAATAGTAGAACCGGGACCATAATCATTATCAATATAGGATTGTTTTAAAAAATCTGGGACATCTTCTGGTGCTCCATAAAGAGAATTTACAGTTTTTGTGATTACAAAAAGAATCAATCCAATAACTGTTGGTATGAATAATATAATTGCAAGTACACTTCCTTGTTCAATAACATTAAAAAAAGATAATACGAATCCAATTACCAAAGGTGCTCCGATTAAGAAATATATTATATTCATTAAATTATTTATAATCCTATCTTGAAGTGAACACAATTCTTCTCTAGAACACCCTCTTAATCTGTAAATATCGAGGTAAACAATGAGAAGTCCTCCAAAGCAGGCTGCGAAGCCCACATCCAAAAAGTACTCTGCGTAATCGTAGAGCTGCTTCCATTTTCCGATTAACGATTAAACTTTAATAAACACAACGAGGTTACTATGTATTTGAAAGTCACAATATAAGTGGAGGTGTCCAATGACGTGGACTAAGTAACAGGCTGAGAAGCCTACATCGACAGCTCCCTGCTGTTCTGCGGCGGGGAGTTTTTAATTTAACACATTTGTCTATATAGCATTGGAACTTCTTTTTACACAGTTTCCAAAGATTCTAGCCTCTGTCGTAAAGTCAAAAGTATAGATTAGTTTTTCATTCATAATATCTAATGCAAGCAAAATTCTTCCAGCTGACACATCTTTATAAGAATAAACTATTCCATCTTTTACATCGCTAATTGTATAAACAGTTGACCTATAAACAACGGTATCGTCATCTAAATCATCTATACGTGTCCACTCCATATATTTATTTTCTATATCAACATCGAAATACAAAGTTGTATTTGCATAAAAATCATATTGACCATCGGTAGTATAATAATCACCACCGCTACAGGTCACTTTGAATTGTTCGGCATTCACTTGTAACGAAAAGAA
>CAYRIG010000254.1:0-2900 GCA_964424315.1 uncultured Dehalococcoidia bacterium
ATATTGAATTAACACATGAATATAAATGATAAAATTTTTGCTGCTCTTTATGACATTGTAAACCAATCTGTAGAATCCAAATTAGTAGAGTTTAGGAAAATGACAGCAGGAGTTGCTTCTGGACAAGTATTGGAAATAGGTGCAGGTACAGGTGCGAATTTTACTTTTTATAGACCGGATACAAAATTAACGGTATTAGAAAAAAATGAATTTATGTTTCCGAAAATATTCAATGCTGCAACTAAATGTGGAATTGGTACCACTTTAGTCAAAGGTAGTTCTTTTTACATTCCGTTTGCAGACAATTCTTTTGACTCTATAGTTACAACGTTGGTTCTTTGTATGGTGGAAGATTTAGAATCTACTCTTTCAGAGATTAAAAGAGTCCTGAAATCAGGTGGTGTTTTTTATTTTTACGAACACGTTAAATCTTCAGAGGGGATCCGGAGTAGATTTGAAGATTACATTAATCCATTTTGGAAATATTTCACAAATGGATGCAATTTGAATAGGAATCTCGGGCAATCGATTTCTAACTGCGGTTTTGAGGAAATCTATTTAGAGACGCATCAATTATCTGTTGGATTGCCAATCACAATTCCGAATATAGTCGGCCACGCAGTTGTGGGAATAAAATACTAGTTAATTTCCTCCAGCGACTGCTGGTACTAGGCTGATTTCGTCACCGTCTTTGAGCGCTGTGGCTATACCGTTTCGAAATCTTACGTCTTCACCATTAATGTACACGTTAACAAAATTACGTAGATTCCCTTCATCGTCGCATAATCTTTTTTTCATTCCTGGAAAATGTTCTTCAAGGTCATCCACCATATTTTTTATATTAGTAGAAGTTAATGCGACTTTATCCTGTCCATTGGTTAAACGCCTCAACGGCGTAGGTATTCTTACTGAAATTTCCATCAATTTCCTCCGGATCAATTTTTATTGATATCTGATTTAAAATTTATTTGATAACGTCTACGTCTACTCCAACAGATTTTATCCATTCTAATGAAGCATCTATTTCTTTATTATCACCTTCCAATTCAAGAATTACCCATCCTGTGTTTTGTCTTACATTTGCTCTTTTTATATTGGTGATCACTTTGAATTTATGACCCAGCCTATATATTACAGGTTCTGATATTAAATTAGTTTGGAATGTCAATCGTATTTGTTTAATGGGCATTTACGTAAGAACTTTATAATTTGGTTACTTTAAATTCAATGCGTCCTTTAATTCTCCATAATCAGGTTTAGAATAAACAGATTCAACAGTATTTTCAACTACTTCAAATGTTTTTAAACCGTTACCTGTAATATAAGCTACAGCTAATTCGTCAGGTTTGATTATTCCATTGTCCGCCAATTCTTTTACCGCCGATATAACTACTCCCCCAGCGGTTTCAGTAAATATACCTTCGGTTTCAGCTAATAATTGAATGCCTTCTATCACTTTAGGATCACTGATTGCCACTGCTTCACCATTTGTTTCTCTTAAGGTTTCTAAAGCATATGGTCCTGCTGCGGGGTTACCAATAGCCAAAGATTTTACTATAGTATCCGGTTTTACAGGCTGTACTTGTTTTTCATTATTTTTAAAGGCACTTACAATTGGAGAACATCCTAATGCTTGTGCTAGGTGCATTTTGCTATCAATTTTTTCAAGCAATCCTACTTCTTGCATTTCTTGGAAGCCTTTCCATATTTTAGTATGTAATTCTCCCGACGCTGCAGGTACGATACAGTGGTCAGGTACTGACCATTCAAGTTGTTCTGCTACCTCATATCCCAAGGTTTTACTGCCTTCAGCGTAAAATGGGCGCATATTTATATTTACGAAAGCCCAAGGATTATTATCTGCTATTTCACTGCCTAATCGATTTACTTCGTCATATGTTCCGTGAATTGCTACAAGTTTAGGACCATAGATAGATGAATTAACTATTTTGGCTTGCTCAAGATTTGAAGGAAATAAGACCACCGTTTCCATGCCGGCTTTTGCACCATGTGCTGCTACAGCACCCATTAGATTACCTGTGGAGACACAGGCTAGTACTTCAAATTCAAACTCGAGTGCTTTAGTTGCAGCAACGGCTACAACACGGTCTTTAAACGAAAAAGTAGGATTGACGCTGTCATTTTTAATATATAGATTATTTAATCCTAGCTGATTGCCCAAGTTATTAGCTTTGATTAGTGGTGTGAAGCCAGTGCCAATATCAATTATATTTTGAGTTTCTATAGGTAATAAATCTTTATATCTCCAAATGGTTAATGGTCCGGATTTAATCTTGTCTTTAGAAATATTTTCTCGAATTAGATCATAATCGTAATCGACTTCTAACGGGCCAAAACAGAACTCACATACATTAATGGGTTCTATTGGATATTCCTCTTCGCATTCTCTGCATTTTAAAGATTTAACGCGTGACAATTTAACAGACCTTCTATGATAATTGGGTAAATCAAATAATGTCCAATCATTTTGAACATTATAATTATACTGCACATTTTATATTCTACAAAATATGGAATTAGTTCCTTTATTTAGTTCAATTTAAAAAGCTTGTTATTAAAATATAATATAGTGAGTGTCATGCATAAAATACCTTTATTTCCCCTTAATACTGTTTTATTTCCAAAAGTATCTATACCACTGCATGTATTTGAAGATAGATATAAACGCATGATAAGACATTGTATTAATACGAAAAGTCCTTTTGGAGTGGTTTTGATTAGGATGGGTTCTGAAGTGGGAGATTCAGCAATACCTTATGATGTCGGGACAACTGCTAATATCATAAATGTAAATAAGATTGAAGATGGGCGGTTATTTATCATAGCGATTGGAGATAAGATTTTTCGTATCAATAAATTAATTGAAGATAAATCGTTTC
>CAYRIG010000255.1:0-2896 GCA_964424315.1 uncultured Dehalococcoidia bacterium
CCAGTAATTTATTTAAATGGGAGTGTATTTCGTTAAAAGCTAAATCATAGTCTTTATCTGTAATCGCACCACTATGGAAATTATATGTGTTGGTTGGGTGTGATGAATAGTCCATAAATGAAACCCCAGCTCCTTTTACAGTATCAGCTATAAGTACTTTTGGTTTGTCAATAACGGTTTCCATTTTTTTAAACTCTTGAGATAATTCAGCTATGTTATTGCCGTTACATCGCCATGCACTCCAACCAAATGATTCGAATTTAGCCTTTATGTCTCCTAAATCACTTGTTTTGCTGACCCAAGTATCAGATTGGATTTTATTATGGTCGATTATTACTGTTATTTCACCCATTTTATCTGTGGATGCTGATTGTAAAGATTCCCAAATTTGTCCTTCTTGTAATTCACCGTCTCCTGTCATGACAAAAATTCTGGGGCTAACACCCAAGACACGATTTTTAAATACGAACCCTTTGGCTTTTGATATTCCCATCCCAAGTGACCCAGTATTTGTTTCTATGTGAGGTGTATTAACGTCAGGGTGTCCTGGTAGCCCATCAATTCTTCTGAGCTTATGGATATTGTCAAATTCTAAAAGACCTAAACCGATTAATACCGAATAATAAGCTGGCGCATCATGTCCTTTAGAAGAAAAGAAAATATCTCTTTCTATATGTTTTGATTTGAGTTTGTGCAGGTTTATCTTGTTGAGCATAATCCAAGAAAATATGTCTATACTGCTGAAAGATGTGCCAATATGACCAGAACCGGATTTTTGTATCATGTAGAGACAATTTATGCGACATAGATTAGAAAATATTTCAGTTTTAACCTCAAGGCTACAGGAGGATTCAAGCACCGATTCAAATTGTTGTTTTGGAACGTAAATTAGGTTATTCATTGCATATATGGTTTTACTTTTATTTCAGGTAGAGTTGCTTGATTATCGGCTATCATTTGTTTGGCTAATTGCCAATCCGCAGGAGTATTCACGTCAATGCCTTCGTCTTTTTCTGTTAGAAATGGGATTATTGTATGCCCAGATATGGTTCTTCCAGAATACACGACTTCAGACCATGCAATTTCTAAACTAGCATTCTGAACGTATACCTCTGGTAGGGTAGGGTATTGACTGCTATGCCATGGTTGATCTTGTGGGCCGAAAGGGATAAGTGGAAGCATTCTGTTTTCACGTATCACCCACATCTTACATGGGTGTTGCTGACATTTTTCGACTGCCCTTAGTGAATCAATGCCTGTTTCGTTTTTGAACTCGGTCCATGCTCTTTTAATGGTATATGATTTTCTGAATGGACTTGTGGGCCTTAATATACTAAAACAGTCGTAGCTTTTCCCCTTCTTGTTTACATAGTTAAGTGCATGCTCTACAAAATCTATGTCTGGAGACGTATCGGTTGATATAACCGCAGGTCTTATAAAGGGTACCTCAGCACCATAATATTCAGATATTTTAGCAATGTGGCTTGAATCAGTTGATACTATTACTCTATCAAATATTTCGCTCTCTAAGGCTGAAATAATAGAATATGCGATTAGCGGATGGCCATTTAACGATTTAATATTCTTGTCAGGTATCCTTTTCGAACCAGATCTAGCCGGAATAAGAGCAATAATATTTGGGGTTTGTATATTATTACTCATTTTCTATTTTTATAAGTAATATGGCTATTTTTTGAATGATGAATTCTACCAAGCTGATAACCCTCCATCCATTATCATATTTGTTCCAGTCATGTATGAAGATGCACCAGAAAGAAGGAAAATGATTGCGCCCCCGTATTCTTCGCTTTTAGCCATTCTGCCTAAGGGCACTTTTTTATGATATTCGTCTAAAAATTCTTGGTCTTGGTTGTTAAAAACTCCTCCTAAGGTTAAAGTGTTTACCCTAACATTATTATTTGCCCAGTAGGTTGCTAAATACCGGCTAAGCCCATATATACCAGATTTTGAAGCTGAGTATGCTATTGGTTTAAAGAAAACCTCGTCTGAGTTTCTTCGATATTCATATAGTCTTTGGTCAGGAGATAAGATGCCATATATTGAACCTATGTTTATTATTGATCCTCGCCCGGCTTGAGCCATAGCGGACCCTAAGATTTGGCAGGATAAAAATACGCCTTTTAAATTCACATCTATAACTTTATCCCAAATATTTTCGTCATAGGTTTCGAATGGCCCATTAGAATTAGAGGGTGAATTTGGTGGTGAATCGAGTCCTGCATTGTTAATTAATCCGTATGGAGTTCCAAATTTCGATTCTATTGTTTTTAACGCTTCTGACAGTGATTTTTTGTCAGTGATATCTGTTTTAATATAGATTGCTTGCCCGATATCAATAAGTTTAGTAGTATTATGTGAAACCCCGAGATTATATTCGGACGAATCTAATATCACAATATTAGCTTCGTATTCACCTAATGCTTGGCAATAACTAGAACCAATTTGGCCTAGTCCGCCAGTAACAACTATCGTTTCACCTTTTATTGAGAATAAATCATTTTCCATTATTAATTCATTTGAGGTAATTTAGGTCGATGTCCTCTTCGATGGTAAATGTTTTGGTTGTAGTTTTGCCTATTACAGATTTTAAATTATAAGGTGCTAGGCCATCACCTGGCGATTTTATCGCCAGGTCATTTTTTGTTATAATCGTGTTCGTTTCAATTGTTCTTGCTGCAACAATTTTTTTCCCAAGTTTGAAGATGGGATTTTTTTCTTTTTCAGTTAAAGATTTTATACCGTTGCCCATAGCACTTCTAGCTCTCTGCAAGTCTCTGACTAGTTTTTCTAAGCCGGCAAATTCTAGGGAAAATGCTTGATCTGTCCCTTTCCACCCTCTATTGATAGTGAAATGTTTTTCTATGACTCTTGCTCC
>CAYRIG010000256.1:0-2877 GCA_964424315.1 uncultured Dehalococcoidia bacterium
AATGGCTATCAGCCCCTTCATAATCCCAATCCGTATCCGCACGGGAAAAAGCATCAATTGACGCATAAGTTAATAATACTTTCATTTTGTTTTCCTTTTTATGATTGATCCATCAATAAGTAGTGTTTTTTTCATTAGTTCATCTGTATTAGTATCGCAAGGATTTAGAAATTTGTGCACTAAAGAAGCTATAAGTTCATCAGTTTGAGTAAAATCATAATCCTTTTGCGATGTCATCATTTGAGGTTTTTTCATTTGTTTGTCCTCATAACCAAGGGCAAACTAGCAGGGGCTCGAACGTTCTTATCGTAAACAATATCGCCTTGATCATCCTGACCAGAAAGCTTATAAATAACTTCTTCTAGGCGCTGTTTCTGAGCCTTAAGTAAAATATCATCGGCACATTCTTGTGCGTAGCACTGTGAGATAAAAACCTTGCGACGTGTCTCTGATGTCAGGTTGGCGCGCTTCATAACCATCTCGGCCAATGTGCGCTCAAAAGCCTTGGCAAGTTCTTTCATTATCTCTGCTTTAGTGTCACCTATAATAGCTCCTCGAATTAATTCTTTAAGCAGTTGGGGGTGGTGCGCTAGTGTACTAAACACAATATTATTAATCGACTCTGGCATGCGATGCAATAGAGAATATTTAATAAGACTCGGAATTACTTTACGTTGATAAAGAAATCCCTTGGGTGCAAGCATAAACCTAAGCGCAACGCCTTCTTCAATTCTTTCTTTCATTTCTAACAATTTTTCATATGTATGAACGCCACCATGTTCGGCAGTATAATAAGGTACATCAGCGTCTGTAAGCCAATAGTCGTCATTAATCTTTCCAGTTGCTCTTGCCATTGTATACATCTCAGTGCCCGGATAAATCATAGAAATTCCAATATCTTCATAATAAAGATAGTCTATATTCTGAATTTCTTGAACAAACTCAATCGTTTCTTCAATTGTTTTGTCAGTCTCGCCCGGCAAACCAGCAATCAAAAATGCTGTAGCTCTCATAGTCGTGTTCGCAAATAAGCTCATACCATAACGAACGTGCTGTTTGGTGATTCCTTTGCGCATACCGCGAATAACATCGTCGGCGCCACTTTCTAGTCCGAAAAGAACATGACAAAAGCCGGCTAGCTCCATCTTGCGAACTACTTCCGGCGAGATGGGCCTGAATCGTGCGCTAGCAACAAACGAAGTCTTGATACCGCGATTAATAATTGCATCACAAAATTCTATAGTACGATCTTTGTTAATCATAAATGCATCATCATGAATCCAGATAGCATTAATAGAAGGAAATTTTTCAAGGAGCATTTCCACTTCGTCAGCGATATTTTCCCCCGAACGGAATCTGACCTTTCGACGTGAGGTGTGATCAAGAACGCAAAAATTACATTTATAAGGGCACCCGCGACTAGTCAATAAATTAGCCATCGTCTTGCCCTCTTTCACAAATAATTCATGTTTAGGAAAAGGCAATACATCAATATCAGGTATTAGATCTCGTTCGGCGGTAACTACTATTTTTTCACCATTGTGATAAGCAATCCCTTTGACATCTTCGAGGGAAGTTTCATTATCATAAGCTTCAATCAAATCGTAAAAACAAGTTTCTCCTTCGCCGCGTACAGCTACAATATATGGATATTTTTTAACCATTTGGCGCCACATTACACTAACATGCATTCCGCCAACCACAATTTTAGTATTAGGGTAGTTCTCGTGGGCATATTCAATCATACGATATGCACTTACTCGACTATGGGTCATAATTGAAATACCAAACACATCCGGATCCATTTCTTTAAGGTTTTCCTTGATTTCTCTATAGCAAATCTCATAATCCACATTATTCAAATAAAGATTACGAAACTCATCTTTATCGGGCCGATGGTGTTCAATATAGGATTGCAAATAGGCCAGTCCCAAAGGATAATGGCTATCTTCATTATCCTCAGTCCGGTGCTCATCTTGAATCGAAGTGCAGCAAAGTAAAATTTTCATAGTATTATTTCCTTAAAATTGGCACTTTGTTTGTAATATAATTATTTACAAATTCTTTATTTACCAAATAAACTTCTCTTTATAATATCGAACAATGGAACCGATCTCTTCATCAAAGTAATGCTGAGGGGCCCAGTTTATTGCTCTCAATTTGCTATCATCCAATGCATACCTTACATCTTGCCCTTCGCGAGAATACGACATATCTATATGTTGCTTCCAATTGTCGTCTGTTCCATAAAAAGCTTTAATAATTTTACGAACAGTATCTGAATTTGTTTGTTCAAAACCGCCAGCAATATTATAAATCTCATTGGTTTTTCCAGAATCTATAATAGCCATTACTGCAGTCGCCGTATCATCGGCGTGTAGCCAATTGCGCACGGGAGTACCATTATTGTGAAGTCTTATCTTTTTACCACGCATTAAATTTTTCACTGAAAGGGGTATTAGCTTTTCAGGATATTGTCCAATGCCGTAGTTATTGGTTGGCCGTAAAATATTATATTTAATGCCATAGGTTCTAGCCCAAGCAAAAATTAGCATATCTCCGCCGGCTTTTGCGGCGGAATATGGATTACTAGGCTTAAGTAGGTCTGTTTCTATATGGGCGCCATCTTCTATGTCACCATAAACTTCATCCGTACTAATGTGGAGTAAAACTGGCTTATCGTTGCAATTACTTTGCTTGAATCTAATCAAATCCAACAGATTCTTAACTCCCATCACATTACTGTCAATAAATTCTCGGCTATCAACAATACTATTTCCGACGTGAGATTCAGCGGCATAATTGATAACGTAATCGCAATCATATAGATGATTTAAATCTTTAATATCTTCTTTCTCAAAAGTAAAATTAGGATAT
>CAYRIG010000257.1:0-2869 GCA_964424315.1 uncultured Dehalococcoidia bacterium
AAAACTCCATACTTATCACATATCCTGCGTAAACTAGGCCAATATTCATCTCCAGGGACCGCAGTCCCTGAAGCACCGGCAATCGGCTCAGCTATAACTGCTGCTACGGAAGATTCACCGTGGAATTTAATCAAATCCTCAATTGCGTTCGAACACAAAATAGCACATTCAGAAGGCGTAGAGCCTCCTAATTCACATCGGTATGGATCAGGGTGAGGTGCATATACCATTCCAGGATAAGACACAGGTTCGTAATCAGACCGATCGCCACTTCCAGTCCATAAAACACCACCTGTTGCTCCATGATAAGAACCTCTGCGACTGATTATCTTGTATCGACTCGGTTCTCCTTTCCTTTTATGATAAGCACGCGCTATTTTAATTGCAGTTTCATTAGCTTCAGAACCTCCACTTGAAAACCAGGAACGGTTTAAATCACCGGGAGTTATATCTGCTAATTTCTTTGCTAATTTAATTGCGGGTATTGAAGTAGAACCCTGAGGGAAATATGATAATTCCTGCATTTGCTGAAACATAGCCTCTGCAACTTCCTTTCTGCCATAACCTATATTTACAGAAGAATACCCTCCATTCACATCAACCCACTCATTCCCTTCAGAGTCCAAAACACGTACTCCATCTCCCTCTACCATTACGGTAGGACCACCCATTTCGGCTACTTGAGTCCAGTCGCTATTGTGGCTCCACAGATGGTTAAATGCATTTGTTTTAACTTTTTTAGTATCCATAATCCGTTTTTGATTCCCAATCAAGATTAAAATCTACAACTGTTCAATAATTTATGACATGCCTAATTCATCTTCTAGTTCAGTCAACACTTCGTCGATGGCTACACATATTTCATCAACTTCATCTTTAGTTATACATAATGGTGGTGCTATATTTAATATATTAGTACTTACACGAAATATTATTCCTCGCGCATGAAATTTCCGAGTAATAATTTCGTTAACCTTCAAACCGGGATCAAATTTTTCTTTGGTTTCTTTATCCGGCACCAATTCCGCGGCCAATAACAATCCACTTCCCCGTACATCACCGATTATTTTATGCTGATCTTTAAATCCTTCTAACTTATTTTTGAAATACCCCCCCATTTGAGTAGAGTTCTCAACTAAATTTTCTCGCTCGATAACTTTGATATTAGCTAATGCCGCAGCTGCAGATACAGGGTGACCGCTGAATGTAAATATATGCCTCAAATATTTCTGATCACCTGCAAAAAACCCAGCTATTTCATCACGAACTATAGTCGCACCTATAGGTAAATAACTACTAACCAATCCTTTCGCTACAGTCATTATGTCCGGCACTACATCCCAAT
The DNA here is from genome assembly GCA_964424315.1 of uncultured Dehalococcoidia bacterium. Taxonomy (GTDB): domain Bacteria; phylum Chloroflexota; class Dehalococcoidia; order Lucifugimonadales; family OSU-TB39; genus OSU-TB39. The sequence goes on from CAYRIG010000257.1 coordinate 1,346, forward strand.
GATTTACTCCGAACATTTTCCCCGTTCTTCCAAAACCACACACAATCTCATCAGCTATCAGAATTACTCCATATCGATTGCATATCTCTCTCACCATAGGCCAATATTCTTCCCCAGGTACGACAGCTCCTTGCGGTACAGAAATAGGCTCCGCTATCACAGCAGCTATGGAATCCGGACCATTATTCAAAATTAAATCCTCTATAGCCTTGGCGCTTTTATATGCACATTCAGAATCACTTTGAGAATTGAATTCGCATCTATATGAATTAGGCTGTGGGGCGTATAACATTCCTGGCATTGAAGGCTCATAGTCAGTCATAGGTACGATTGGAGTAGCTCCCAACCACATCACGCCACCTGTGGCTCCATGATAGGAACCTCTTCTACTAATGACTTTATATCTACCTGAATCCCCTATTCGCTTGTGGTAAGCCCTTGCTATTTTTAATGCCGTTTCATTTGCCTCAGATCCTCCACTGGTTGGAAATGTTCGATTAAGTGATCCTGGTGTTAACTCGGATATTTTTGCAACTAAATCTACAGTAGGTAAAGTGGTGGAAGTTGCAGGAAAATATGGAAGTTTAGAAGCCTGGTTTAAAACAGCATCAGCTATATCTTTACGTCCATAGCCAACATTAACTGAGTTGTATCCACCATTCAAATCTATCCATGAATTCCCATCTGAATCCTCTACTCGTATACCAGATCCTTTAACTACAACCATGGGCTCAGAATTGTCACGCATCTGTTCCCAGTCACGATTATGCATCCATAAATGATCACGAGCTAATTTTTGTAATTCAGTTGTTGACAGTTCGTCCACTCAAACCACATCCTTTAATGTTAAAGCGAAGATAACATATTTATTGATAAATCTACAGTAACTTAGTAATAATTTGAGACTTAAACTTTAGAAGTAATGTTACAATTGTAAAGCAGTATTTTTTTGAGTCCAAATTTTATGATATACAATATCATGTATACCGATGTGGCAACGTAGCTCAGCGGTTAGAGCGGGCGCTTCATAAGCGCTAGGTCGTAGGTTCAATTCCTACCGTTGCCACACCACAAATTTAATTTCCAATATGTTAGGTAGATCTGATAAAAAATCCACGCAATTGTGAAAACTTCATTAATATTGACAATAAAGTTAGTTGATGAAAATATGATGATTATATTTTCCTGGGGCGGTTAGCTCAGTGGTTAGAGCGCTCGCCTCACACGCGAGAGGTCCGAGGTTCAAATCCTCGACTGCCCACCAGATTCGCACATTAAATATAAAAGCCGAAGTGGCGAAATGGTAGACGCGCTACGTTCAGGACGTAGTACCTTTAACAGGTGTGTGGGTTCGACTCCCTCCTTCGGCACCATTAAATAAAATGAATAATAAGCGCTTGTAGCTCAGCGGATAGAGCGCAGCCCTGCGGAGGCTGAGGTCGTGGGTTCGAATCCCACCAAGCGCGCCAATCAATTGAATTTCCGATTAATAAATCGGTACAATAGATATATTAAGTTTAAAGG